>CANDFU010000145.1 GCA_947384095.1 uncultured Roseburia sp.
ATCGATGCAAACCCGGATATCGAGGTCCTGCAGTACAATGCGAACTCGTTCTCATCCCCGGAGCTCGGTAAATCCAATGCGACTTCGGCCATCACAAACGGCGCGGACATCGTATTCCATGCGGCCGGCGCGACCGGTCTGGGAGCGATCGAGGCGTGCAAGGAGGCAGGAAAATATGCGATCGGCGTTGACAGTGACCAGGCGTCCGCTGCTCCGGGTACGGTGATCACATCCGCGATGAAGAGAGTGGACAATGCGGTATATGATACTGTCGAAGCTTTGATCAACGGCACGCTCGAAAAGGGCGTCCATGTCTATGACCTTGCAGCCGGCGGCGTTGATATCGCACCGACGCAGGATCTTCTGACTGAGGAAGTGATTTCAGCTGTGGAAGATGTCAAGGCAAAAATCATCAGCGGAGAGATTACGGTTCCTTCCACAAAGGAAGAGTTTGAGGCTGCTTACGGCGACGTGTATCAGTTAGACGAGTGATCGCCGGGCATACAGCAGGTAATTGAATCGGATCCGAAAAGGAGGAGCGGCAATGAGGGATATTTCCATGGAGCGCGTGGAGGAAACGCGAGAGAACATATTAAGTATTATTAAAAGTCCGTCTCTGACGCATGAGCAGAAGCTGACGAACCTGGCGAATCAGGCGGACTCCCTGATGGAGGTGCTGGATCTTCCGGAAGGGCTGGATGAGCTTTTAAATCAATCCATCGATACAAAATGCATCTGCGATCTGTCGGAAGGGCACGCGCCCGTGCGTCCGCGTTACATTGTTCCGGATTACGCAAAGTTTATGAAGGAAGGCTGCAGTTTTCTGCAGCTCGCTCCTCCGACGGATCTGTATGAGGCGTTAAATCATCTGCTCATCTTTTATAAGCATGTGCCGAGCGTGACAAACTATCCGGTTTATGTGGGGCAACTCGACGAATTGCTGGAACCGTTTATGGATACGGTGGATGAGGCCACGGCAAAGAAACTGATCCGGATGTTTATGGTGCACATGGACCGGACCATTCTTGATTCGTTTTCCCATGCAAACATTGGGCCTGAGGCCACCAGGGCAGGGCGGATCCTGCTGGAGGTGGAGGCGGAATTAGAGCATGCGGTGCCGAATATCACGCTCAAATATGAAGAGGGAGTGACGGACGATGATTTTGCTCTTGAAGCCGTGCGCTGTGCGCTGCACAGTGCAAAGCCAAGCTTTGCAAATCACAGGATGTTTTCCGGAGAGCTGACGGAGCGATACGTAATTGCGAGCTGCTATAACGGTCTGCCGCTGGGAGGCGGTTCTTATACGCTCTGCCGTCTGGTTCTTGGGAACATTGCAAAGAGGGCTTCGGGGATTGCGGATTTTAAGGAAAATCAGCTTCCGTATGTTCTTGATATTATGGCAAGGTATATGGACGCGCGCATCCGGTTTGAGGTGGAGGAGAGCGGATTTTTTGAAAATCATTTTCTTGCAAAAGAAGGATTTATCAGAAGAGACCGGTTTTCCGCAATGTTCGGGCTGGTGGGACTGGCGGAATGCGTCAATCTCCTGCTGGAAAAGGAAGGAATGACGGGACGCTTCGGGCATGACGAAAAGGCCAATGACCTCGGGGTAGAGATCATGGACCAGATTAAGGCGTTCAACGATCACCATGAGAATCCGTACTGTGAGGTGACGGGCGGCCATTTTCTGCTCCACGCGCAGGTCGGCCTGGCGGAGGATCAGAATGTGTCGCCGGGGACGAGGATTCCCATCGGGGAGGAACCCGAAGAGCTGATCGATCAGCTTATGGTCTTAAACCGTTTCCATAAGTATTTTCCGTCGGGGACAGGCGATATTTTCCCGATTGATCTGACGGTGCACCGCAATCCGGAATTTGTCCTGGATATTGTCAAAGGTGCGTTTCGTAAAGAATTGAGATATCTGTCATTCTATTCCAGCGACAGCGACGTCATCCGTGTGACGGGCTATCTGGTAAAGCGTTCGGAGATGGAAAAACTGGATGCGGGAATGGCAGTGCTGCAGAACACGACGGGACTGGGGCTCGGCGCGTCGAAAAACGGGCACATCCTGGAACGAAAGGTGCGCTGATGAAGGCGGTGATAAACCGGATCATACCCTTTAGCAGCGTGGACGGGCCGGGAAACCGGACGGCCGTATTTTTTCAGGGATGCAATATCGACTGTAAATACTGCCACAATCCGGAGACCAGAGGGATCTGCAGAAACTGCGGCGCCTGTGTGGACGTTTGTCCCACAGGCGCGCTGTCATACACAGAGGAAGGCATTGTCTGCTATGACGGCGCAAAATGCGTGCAGTGTGATACCTGTATCCATATCTGTCCGCATGACAGTTCTCCGCGCACACAGGAGATGACGCCGGAAGAAGTCTATGAGAGGGTGAAAAGGCAGATTCCGTTTATCCGCGGCATATCGGTTTCGGGAGGAGAATGCATGCTGCAGCCCGATTTTCTGACACGGCTTTTTTTCCTGGCGCGGGCTGACGGGCTGACGACGATGATCGACAGCAACGGGACGATTCCGTTCCGGGGGTATCCCGGGCTGATGGAGGTAACAGACGGTGTGATGCTGGATATCAAGGCGTTTGATGGCGCGGAGCACAGGAAGGTGACGGGCGCGTCGAACGAGACGGTTCTGGCGAATGCGGTATATCTGGCGGAGCACGCAAAACTATATGAAGTGCGGGTGGTTGTTGCGCCCGGGCTTTATGACGCGGAGCGTAGCGTGAAGGAGATGGGGGCGTTTCTGGCGCCGTACCGTAAAATACATGATTTTCGCATAAAGCTGATCGCCTTCCGGCCGATGGGAGTGCGGAAACAGTATGCGCATTACGGGGTGCCGGACGCAGCGTATTTAAACAGGCTGGCGGAACTGCTCAGAGATCTCGGATATAAAGATATCGTGATTACCTGAGAGAAATTACTTGAGAAGGAGGCAGGGGAGTGGGAAGAGTAAGCCATATGGATGAGAGTACGGTTGTAATCCGTATGAAGGATATCGTGAAAAAGTTTGGCGATTTTACCGCGAACGACCACATTAACCTGACGGTGCACAAAGGGGAAGTGCATGCGATTTTAGGGGAGAATGGGGCCGGAAAGAGTACGATGATGAATGTGCTCTGCGGATTATATAAGCCGACGAGCGGACAGATTTTTATCAATGAAAAGGAGGTTTCTTTTTCGAGTCCGAAAGAGGCGATCGATATCGGTATCGGCATGGTACACCAGCATTTTATGCTGATACAGCCGTTTACCGTCACGGAGAATATCATACTGGGCATGGAGCCGGTCAGGGGACTTGTAATCGATAAGGATACAGCGCGAAAAAAAGTTCTGGAGCTTTCCGAACGCTACAATATGAAAGTCGATCCGGACGCAAAGATTGAGGATATTTCCGTGGGCATGCAGCAGCGCGTGGAGATTTTAAAGGTGCTCTACAGGGGAGCCGATACGCTGATTCTGGATGAGCCCACGGCATCGCTGACGCCGCAGGAGATCGAGGGTCTGATGGAGATTATTAAGAATCTGACGGCGGACGGAAAGAGTGTGATCCTGATCACGCATAAACTGAAGGAAATCACGGCGACATCGGATAATTGTACGATCATCCGGCAGGGAAAATACATCTGTACCGTGAAGGTGGACGAGGTGGATGTTAATGAGCTTGCGGCGATGATGGTGGGGCGCGATGTGAATTTTACGGTAGAAAAGAAAGAGATGACGCCTGGGGAAAATGTGCTTGAGGTGAAAAAGCTTCATGCGAAGGATTACCGCAATGTCGAGATCTTAAAAGGGTTCAGTCTCAACGTCAGAAAGGGCGAGATTGTCGGCCTGGCGGGCGTGGACGGCAACGGCCAGACGGAGCTTGTCGAGATTCTCACGGGCTTACGGCATGCCGAATCCGGTGAAGTACGGGTTCTGGGAAAGGATATTTTTAACAAATCCCCGGCGGAGACGTTTGCAGCGGGCGTTTCCAGTATTCCGGCAGACCGGCAGAAGCATGGACTGATATTGGATTTTTCCAACGAGGACAATATGATCGTACAGCATTTTCTGGAGGAGCCGTTTTCTTCAAAAGGGATATTAAACCGGAAGGCGATCCGGGCGCATGCGACGAAGCTGATGGAAAAGTTTGACGTCAGGCCCAGGGGGAGCGAGGGCGCGCCGACGGGGACGCTTTCCGGCGGCAATCAGCAGAAAGTCATTATCGCACGTGAAGTCACGAATGACAAGGAGCTTCTGATTGCAGTGAATCCGACCCGCGGGCTGGACGTGGGAGCGATTGAGTTTGTGCATAAATATCTGGTGGAACAGAGAAACAAAAACTGTGCCGTTCTTCTCGTCTCGTTTGAGCTGGACGAGATCATGAGCCTGTCCGACCGGATTGAGGTGATTTTTGACGGGCAGATCACGGGGAGTGTTTCCGGAAAAGATGCGGATGAGAAAGAGCTTGGCATTATGATGGCGGGAGGTAAGAAGCATGAATAAAAAGAAAGGGATTCTGGAAAGTAATGTGCTCTACACCCTGATCGCCATCGTGGCAGGATTTCTGGTCGGCGCGATCTTTCTGATGATTGCAGGAATCAGCCCTGCTGTGGCGTACAGCAAACTGATCAGCAGTGTGTTCGGAAAACCGAAATATATGGTCTGGACGCTTATTTATGCCAGTCCTCTGATCTTTACGGGTTTGAGCGTGGCGTTTTCGTTCCGCACGGGCGTATTTAATATCGGAGCGGAAGGGCAGTTTGTCGTGGGCGCCCTGACAGCCTGTGTGCTTGGAATCGTATTGGACCTTCCGGCATGGATCCACGCGCCGCTCTGCGTGATTGCGGCTGCGGCGGCAGGATGTGTATGGTCTCTGATCGTGGGTATTTTAAAGGTGAAACGGGGGATACATGAAGTCCTGTCGTTTATCATGTTCAACTGGATCGCTTTTTATCTGTCCAATTACGTCGTCAATCTTCCGGCCATACACAAGGGAACCGGGGAGGCTACGAAGGATGTGCGGGAATCCGCCAGGCTGCTCTTTCCGGAGGGGGTAAGGAGTCTTTTAGGCTGTAGTGCGGCAAACTGGGGATTTCTTCTCGCAGTGATCGCAGGCATTGCGATCTGGGTTATCATTGAAAAAACGACACTGGGATACAGGCTGAAAGCGGTCGGTTTTAACAGCAACGGAGCGCAGTATGCCGGAATTAATGCGGATTCTTCCGTGCTGACGGCGCTGGGAATCTCCGGCGCGCTTGCCGGCCTTGGCGGGGCAGTGCAGGTCTTGGGAATGTCCGGGCGGATCAGCCAGTTTGCAGGACAGGAAGGGTTTGGTTTTGAGGGCATTACGGTTGCACTGATCGGCGCGTCCAATCCGATCGGATGTATCTTTGCGGGGCTGTTTTACGGCGCCATGAAATATGGCGGTTCCAAGCTGAGTATTGTGAAGGCTCCGGCTGAGGTTGTGGATATTATTATGGGATGCGTGATCCTGTTTATCGCGGTTTCGCAGATTTTCCGCATCCTGTTTGAGAAAGTCGGCAGAAAGAAGGAGGG
>CANDFU010000146.1 GCA_947384095.1 uncultured Roseburia sp.
GATCTGTATCTCAAACGGCTGGCCGGTCGGCCCGATCAGCGTCGTGTGAAGAGACTGGTACATATTGGGCTTCGGCATCGCGATATAATCCTTAAAACGTCCCGGTATCGGCTTATACATCTCATGAATCACACCGAGCGCCGCATAACAGTCCTTGACGGAATCAACGATGATACGGATTGCGAACAGGTCGTAGATCTGATCCAGCGTCTTATCCTGGTTTACCATTTTCTTGTAGATGCTGAAGAAATGCTTTGCACGGCCTTCAATCTGCGCCTGTATCCCCGCTTCCTTAATGTGAGCGCGCACTTCCCGCACAAGGCTCTGCACGTATTCCTCCCGCACGCTCTTGCGCTGATCGATCTGCCGTACCAGGTCATAATAAGCGTCCGGCTCAAGATATTTCAAAGAGAGATCATCCAGCTCGATCTTGATTCTGGATATCCCCAGACGATGCGCAATCGGAGCGTAAATATCCATCGTCTCCCTCGCCTTTTCCTTCTGCTTCTCCGGCTTCATGTGCCGCAGTGTCCGCATATTGTGAAGGCGATCCGCCAGCTTAATCAGAATCACACGGATATCCTTTGCCATGGCCAGGAACATCTTGCGCAGATTCTCCGCCTGAACCTCAACCTTATCCGCGTCATAGGACAATTGCTCCAGCTTTGTCACGCCGTCCACCAGAAGGGCTACCTCTCCCCCGAACTCCTGCGCGATCTCCTCGTCCGTCATAACCGTATCTTCCACAACGTCGTGCAGAAGCCCGGCCACAATGGTCTCTTTGTCCAGCTCCAGCTCGGCCAGTATAATGCCGACACACAGCGGATGGATGATATACGGCTCCCCCGACTTGCGCACCTGTCCCTCGTGAGCCTCTCTGGCAATCTGATACGCCTTTTCGATCATCGAAATATCCGCAGACGGATGATATTTGCGCACGCACGCAATCAGCTCTTCGTACAGCGTTTCCGGACATTCAAATTCCTTCATCGGCCTGAGCGCGCCTTCTTCTATTTTATTCTCCATGCCGCCAGTCTGCTCCTGCAGTGTTTTTTCCTCTGAGGAAACATCAGCCATGTGTATCACCCACTTTATCCCTGCTTTTTTTGTATTCCAATATTATATTTTATTTTTTTCTAAATTGCAACGATTAAATCATGATCCGGATACAATGCAGTTCAATCCATAAAAAGGATATACCGCTCCATCTCCTTTCCACCTGCCCGCATCGTTCCCGCCCGCGCAAAACCAAGCTTAGAGGCGAGCTGAAACGATATGTCATTTCCGGGCTCAATCAGACAGTTCATCTTCCTCATTCCCAGCTCTTCTTTCGCATAGGAAAGGACCGCCCGGCACACCTCCGTGGCATACCCCTGCCCCTGATACGGCACTCCGACCGCGTATCCCAGCTCCGGCTCCCCGGAAAGTTCTTCCCGGTGCTCAATCCCCACACGCCCGATCAGTTTTCCGGAATCCTTTCTGCACACAATCCATGTCCCATATCCGTAAAACCGGTAAACATGTTCAATATATGCCTTCTGATATTCCTTCTCCTTCTCATATTCAAAAAGCGGTTCCATGTAATCCGTCATTCCCTCCCCTGCGTACAATTCGAAAAGCGCATCCAGATATGCAAGCGAAAACTCTTTTACAACGCACCGCTCTGTTTCTAAAATCGTCCACGGAATACCATGATGCCGTTCATACACATGTACAAGATAAGAAAAACCCACTTCTTCAAATCCTTCCGCACACAGATCCGCCGTTCCATACAAAACCTCCTGCCCGGCATCCCTTTGTTCCCGCGCTTCTGCCTGTGGCGGAAGATACCGGATATGTGCCATCCCCGCTTTCGCCGCGGCATAAAGTTCCTCCTCGTCTCCGGATATAAAAAGAGCCTCCTCCGACGGAAAACAGTCCAGTTCCTCTTTCCCCCATCGGACGCCCGCTTTTTCCCCGAAAATCCTCACTCCCCCCGCTCCCCGGACATACGTTCTGCCGGGGGATACCATATCCCCCGGCAGTCCGATGCAGGCATCCGGTTTCATCGCCTGCTCCCCGATTAAATTTTTCAGCAGATATCCCCGCTCCACTTCCGGCAGACATCCCATTATAATGTTACACAATTTTTTCATTTCTGATCTCCCTTTTCTGAAAAAGTGTTCCCATATCAGCCAGACCCTTCCGGAAACCGGGGCCCGTTCCCGCAAATCTTTTTTTACAAAATGATCTGACCGGTACGAAATCCTCACTCCCAGAATAGTTCATCCAATGTCTTATCCAGGGCTTTGCAGATCGCAATACACAGCCTGATCGTCGGATTGTAATCCCCTTTTTCAATCGCGCTGATCGTCTGTCTTGAAACACCGACCAGCTCCGCCAGCATCTGCTGTGAAATATCTTTTGCCGCCCTGGCAGATTTTAATCTCAGATTTTTCATAAATTCATCCTAATCCTCTGCAGGCTCGCAGGAAACGTTTACTGTAATTCCTCATCATGGTTTCTGCTGTGATTCCTCATCCAGAAAACGATCCCAAACAAAACAAATATCGCGCCAAGCATCAGGTTGGAACCGCGGAACGTCAGACGTCCGTCCTCCACAATACTTCCATGCACCAGATTCATAACACCCGAGAACAGATTCAGGCCTCCGATCCCCCAGAAGAAAAAGTACACAAAAGACGGGCTTTCATTTATTGACATATAGGCGTCATTCCAGATACAGTACACGCCGAACACACTCACAGCCAGTACCACTCCGATGATATTCTGCATGAGCATATCACACCACTCCGGCGCCGCATCCATATAGGCGGTACCCAGAACTAAATTATAAGCCATCAGCGTAAAAAAGCCATATTTAAATCCTCTTCCGCGGACCAGCTCCTGCCTCTCATCATATTTACAGGGGCCCCTGCGTATCTTATTGATACGCTTTGCAAAAAGCGCCATAATCAGCGCAGCCGCCAGAATCCCTGTAATCATCCCAATCGTATACATACTCATATCCGGTTTCCTCCTTATCCTTATCTTTCCGCCGGCCGCTCCGCCCTCCCGCCTTCCAGGAGGTCTTTTGCAGTCAGTTATGTTATTCATAATATAACTCCATAATGGCTTTTTGTCAAATATATTTTACATTTTTTTCACATTTTACAACGCCCGGCTTATGGTTAACATAAAAAGACAACAGGAGCCCGGAAGCCGGAAAGCTGTTACGTCATTGTGATCCGGCCCGTTATATGGTATAATGCCTCTGTTAAGCAGTGACAAATCAAAGTTATCAGGGAAACGGAGAAGAATGGATATGTGGTTATTTTTTAGCGCCATTGCAATTGCAACAGCATTATTAAATGTAATCCGGACTGTAAAAGGCAGAGAAAACAGACGCATGATGTTTCTCAGCTTATCATTTACGGCCCTGACGCTATGTGCGTTTTACAGCGCCGGCGCCAGATGGGTAATCAATGAAGACTGGGGTTCTTTGTCAGATGTGACCCCGGTAATGTCCGGCGCTCTCTGGATATGCACGATTGCCTCTATCCTGATCAACAGTGTAGCTTTGTTCCAAAAGCCCGGGAAATAAACCGGACACTGTCTCCGGCGGATGCACGCAGCCCGCTTTGGGGCTGGCGCCGCACGGAGTCCGCGGCGGAGTGCGGACGCCTGATGGCAAGTACCCGGACACTTTCAAAGCGATTTCTTAACGATCACTGTAATAGCTTCAGCACGGTCTGTTTTTCCAGATTTGCCTGCGCCATGACAGCCAGATTTGCCTGTTCAAGAATCTGATCGCAGGAATACGCCACCATCTCATCTGCTATGTCGGCATCCGAAAGGCTGCTTTCAGACGCCGACACGTTCTCACCTGTAATGGCATTGGCAGCATACAGATGCTCAAGTGCGTTCTGATAGCTGCCGTAGCGGCTTCTTTGCCTGGAAACATAACTGATAGCCCGGTCGCACGATGAGATTACCTTTTCCGCACCGCTGTGACTTAGCACATTCAAAACCGTTTTTTTGCCAAAGACCGCCGCGGTACGCATATCGGCATAATTGATCCGAAAACAGTTTCCGCTGTACGGACCCACCTGCAGACGGATAAAACCGTTTTTGACGGACGACAATCCGCCGCCTGCGCCGCCGGAAGATGACGCGTTTCCCCCCGTCTGCCCATTCAGTCTGAGAAACCACGCATCACTGTTTCCCTTGTTTTTGCCCGCGAGATCCTCGTCGTTGGAGCTGCTGTTGCCGCCGAGCAGAATATCGCCGTTTCCATCTTCAAAGATGAAATTGAAAGCATCGTTTCCGCTTCCGCCATGCACTTCATCCCAGATTATGTCACCGGAGTCCTTATCAATCATAAATACCCATGCATTCTCCCCGGAATACCCGGGCTTTGAAGTTACATCCCTGTCCATTGCGCCAACTTTTCCGGCAATGACAAAACCGTTTTCTGTTTCAACCACACAATTGCCAAAGTCATCTTTGCTGCTCCCATACGATCTGCTCCAGACAGGGGTCAGGTTTTTGTCCAGCTTCATGACCCAGATATTATCGCCGTTTGCCTCGTCGGTTGAGGGTGCATCTGTTCCGGCCGTATCCGATATTCTGGCTTTTCCGACCACGATATACTCTCCGGCAGCGGTTTCTATAATCTGGCTGATGTTTTCTCCGCTGTTGTGAAATACGCCGGGAGCATGGTCGTCCCCGAACCGCAGTATCTTTTCAACATCCCCATTTTTGTCAAACTTCGTTATAAAGGCACTGTGACTGCCGTTTCCGATGACTTCCGTCGGCGGCCTGTCGATACTGCCATCGTTGTTGCTCTGCACGAAATCCATCGTCAGCGTATAGTTTCCACCGATGTATCCGCCATCCGATGTAGGATAAAGTTTGGAAATTTGTTCGTTCCCGTCGCCGCCGACCCGATATGCTTTTTTCTCAAAAGCATCATAATCATCATTCGGGTTGACCGCAGGGTCGATCACCAGCATAATTGCATCCCTGCCGCCCAGGGCCGCTCCGCCCAGAGGATCGCCCCTCCCATCCCTGATGCCGTCCCCGTCAAACGACTGAATGGAGAGAAAGACATGCCCGCTGCCATCCTGCATGAGAAATGCATTATTGGCATTGTTGTCTGTGCCGGTGCACTGAAACCGGTACGTCCATGCAATGCTTCCATCTGCATCCAGCTTTGTCAGAAAAGGACTCCCGCTGCTGTGTCCCACTGCCAGATAGCCGCCGTCTGCCGTGGCAGTAATGGAATTAAAGGTTTCTCTTCCAGTTTCTTCTACCTTTACCTTCCACAAAACCTCACCGTCTGTCCCGATTTTGGTGACCCATCCGTTATGCATCCCTGTTGTCAGGCCGGCGCCGTCCAGATCCAGATCATTGCTGTTTGTGCTTCCGCAGAATACGATGGTGCCGTCGGGATTACAGATGGCGCTTCCCATGGAATCATTCCCGGAACCGCCATAAGTAGCGCGTTTCGAGAGCGCGTCAGAGACATCGGCGTCTACCACGGATCCCGTACCGCCGCTGCCGCCTCC
>CANDFU010000147.1 GCA_947384095.1 uncultured Roseburia sp.
CCGATTCTCATCTATGCGCTTGCAAAGCTGATTGACTATTTCAGGCAGCAATATGGGATGGATGATAAGTAGTGCCAGAATTTGTAAAAAAGAAAAAGAAAATGAAAGGAATACTGGTTTTCAATCGTATTATTAATGAGCAGATCAATAATAACAGGATTGGGGAGGCGTATATCCATGAAAAAAATGAAAAAAGTAATTCTGGTTCTTGCCGCGGTTTTGATCGGCCTGCAGGCGCCGGAGACTGCCCTGGCACATGGACACGGAGGCGGACATGGGTGCGGTGGAAATACCTGGTACGGCCCGTGCAGCGTTGCGGGGTGCCAGAATAACGGAGTGCACTATCACAACGGTGCGTGCTATAACGGGCATTCGGATACGACATGCTATGGCCCGTGCAGCGTTGCAGGGTGCCAGAACAACGGGGTGCACTATCACAACGGTGCGTGCTATAACGGGCATTCCAACACTGGCGCGACAACGGACCAGTCGTATGCTCCGTGTACGGTTCCGGGCTGCCGGAAGACCGGGCATCACAGGCACAGCGGCCATTCTTATTACGGCCATTCCGGCGGATGCTATACGTACAGCCAGTGTACGGTGGCAGGCTGTAAAAAGACCGGGCAGCATAAGCACAGCGGCGTCTACTATTACGGCCATTCCAATGGAAAGACGACGTACAGCCAGTGCACGGTAGCAGGCTGTAAGAAAACGGGAAAACATAAGCATAGCGGAAAAACGTATTACGGCCATTCTACCACATATGTCACATACAGCCAGTGTACGGTGGCAGGGTGTAAGAAGACAGGGAAACATAAGCACAGCGGTCAGTATTATTACGGTCATTCCAACGGGAAGACGACGTACAGCCAGTGTACGGTAGCAGGCTGTAAGAAGACGAAAAAACACAAACATGACGGAGTTTATTATTACGGGCATTCAGCGGTGGTATAATAGAGACAAAGCCGGCAATGGTCATCACAGGCCAGGGCCGGTTTTTTTTGCTTTATAGGAAACTGCGTCCGATAAAGCAAAAGCCCTCCGGGGAGGATCGCACTGCGTCGGAGAAGAAGAACGTCGCAAAAGCGACCCGCCGCAGGCGGAGAATCCGGCAAAGCCGGATTCTTTTTTGCCACATTTCTTTCCGACAGGAATATTGGACTTTCTTGTTTTTTATGTTAGAATAGGGGAGAGTGAGGAATCATACCATTTTATGAGGGGATAGAGGAGAGAAACCGTGCGAATCAAGGATTATGAAACGATTCTGGATTCCCTGCAGATAACGGGGATATATGTTATCCGGGAGGACAACCATGAAATGTTGTATTTTAACAGGTATATAAAAGAAGTGGCCCCCCGCGCAAGGATTGGGATGGCGTGCAGCGAACTTGGGAACGGGTCATGTTCAAACTGTCCGCTTCGCTATATCGGAGACAGGGACAGATATAAATCGGTAAAATATGACGGGCCGTTTGGAAAGGCTGTGGATGTGGAGGCTTCGAGAATTTTGTGGGAGGATGAAGTTCCGGCATTTATGATCACGGTCACGCCGCATATTGAGCAGAAGGATTATGCTCACAGCATGGTTTTGAAGGGATGCCTCGATACGGGAGTCTACGAGATCCTGAAGATGGAGCAGAAGGAGTATCAGAGTTTTACATATGAGGGGTCCAGGCTGTGGGACTGTCTCGGGCAGGATCTGCAAATGAAAGCGGTGCATCCCGACGACGTGGAGCGTCTCACAAACTACATAAATCCGGAGTATCTGAAAGGCGAGCTGTCGTCGGGGAAAGAGATTGCCTCCTGCACTTACCGGAGACGGCAGGGGAGGGAATTCCGGTGGCATATTATGGAAACGGTTCCGGATTTTGACTATGCTGCCGACAGGCAGAATGTCCGTGTCTACGTCAAAGATGTAGATGATATATACCGGGACGGTTTTGAGCGTGAAGAGACCAATATCCGGAACCAGGAAATCATAAATATGCTGGGGGAAATGAATTTTGGTATTTTTATGATAGTTCTTGACACGGGTGTGGCTGAGGCAGTCCGGGCGGCGGGAGAACTGGAAGCGTATTTTTCATCCGCCCGCGGCGACTGGGAATGTTTTGTCAGAGAATTGCGGGAACAATCCATTCATCCCTCTTACCAGGACGAATTTACACAGAAATACGGGCTGGATGCACTGCGTTTCAGATGGCGTGGCGGGGAGAAAAAGGTAGAAGAAATCTGCCAGCAGATGGTGGGGGGAGAATATCATTATGTGTCGGTCACGGCGTATTTTTGTGAGAGCAGTTCGCAGGGGGGATATGTCATCCTCACGATGCAGGATGTGGATGAGCGTGAGAGAACGGATATTGCGCGTGCGCATAGCGACAAGCGGATGGCGGGGATTATCCAGTCCAGATACAATATGATGAATATCGTCCATCTGGATACCGGGGTGTGCGAGCGGTTCAGGCTGGGGCAGTTTGGAGAATCCAGGAAGGTTTTTCTGGGCCAGTATGAGCATCATATCAGAAAGGCCTGTAATGAAGCGATTCTTGAGGAGGACCGGGGGATATTCTGGAATACGCTTTCTCTGGAAAATCTGCGCAGGGAGTCGGCTGCGACGGAAGATTCCAGGGAGATTGTCATCCAGTACCGGTTAAAAGCGGAAAAGGTGATGTGGATTGAGGAACATATCTTTTTCGTCAAGGATGATAAAAGCGGCGTGGTCAATATCCTGGGAAGGGATATCACGAAAGAAAAACAGCGCGAGGAGGAGGAAGAGAGGGCCAGAAGAGAGAAAGCGTATATTATCGATACCTTGAGCGGTATGTTTTTTGCTACCTATTATATGGATATGGAGAAGGATCTGTTTCGGATGGTCAGACAGAAGGCGGAAGTGGCGGAGGTCCTGGGCGATGAACTGAGCTGTTCAGAGGCAATCTGGACTTATGCGGTGAATTTTGTCCATCCGGAAGACCGGGAAGAATATCTCGACAAACTGGATTATGTACATCTGAGAGAGACGCTCAGCCGCGATCATCCGATTGTGGCGGCAGAATACCGTAAGGTTGTGAAAGACAATGACGGCAGCTTCAGGGAGGACGGATGGATACGTGCTTCTGTGGTGTTGGCGGAGATGGAAGGGGATAAGCCGAAAATCGCGCTGTATGTCGCGCAGGATATCACGGAGAGCAGAGAGCGGGAAGAGCGGGAACACAGGGCGCTGATGGCGGCATGCGAGGCGGCGAATCATGCGAGTGCGTCGAAAAGTGAGTTTTTGTCCAGAATGAGTCATGATATCCGGACGCCGATGAATGCCATAATCGGAATGACGGCGATTGCAGGCGCACATCTGGATGACAGCGAACGTGTTTCGGACTGTCTGAATAAAATCACTGTGTCGAGCAGGCATCTGCTGTCCCTGATCAATGAGGTGCTTGACATGAGCAAAATCGAGTCCGGTAAGATGAACCTGGCCGAGGAAGCGTTTAATCTATCGGACATGATTTCGAACGTGATGACGATAATCCGGCCGTCCGTCCAGCAAAAACAGCATGAACTCCAGCTTCATATTGCAAAAGTGGAACATGAAGATGTGATCGGGGACGTGATGCGTCTGCAGCAGATTTTTATGAATCTGCTCGGGAATGCGGTGAAATATACGCCGCCGGGGGGACGAATTGAACTGGACGTCTGTGAACGCCCCTCAAAAAATCATGAATATGGCTGCTATGAATTCCGGTTTCGCGATAATGGGATCGGAATGGGAGAGGAGTTCGTCAAAAAGATTTTTGAACCGTTCAGCAGAGAGGAAGATTCCAGGATCAGTAAAATTGAGGGGACGGGGCTTGGCATGACGATCGTGCAGAATATTGTCCGGATGATGAACGGAAATATTCGTGTGGAGAGTGAGGTCGGAAAAGGATCTACATTTACGGTGACGGTTTTTTTAAAACAGCAGGACGCGGTCCGGCCGGAAGGCGGCCGGGAGGAAACGATAAACGAAGAGGCGGCGCGTCAGCGATTTTTAGGGAAACGGGTTCTTCTGGCGGAGGATAATGAAATCAACCGTGAGATTGCCGAGGAGATGATCGGGGAAACAGGGGTTGCTCTGGAAAGCGTCACGAATGGCATGGAGGCTGTCGATCAGTTTAGTAAAATGGACGTGGGGTATTACGATCTGATTTTTATGGATATTCAGATGCCGGTGATGAACGGTTACGAGGCGTCCCGTGCGATCAGGTCTCTGGACCGGGCGGATGCCGTCACAATACCGATCGTTGCGATGACGGCAAATGCTTTCGCAGAGGATGTGATGGCAAGCAGAGAGGCAGGCATGAACGAGCATATCAGCAAGCCGCTGAGCATAGAAAGACTCATCGCGTGCATGAGGCGCTGGCTGGCATAGGGCGGGAGAGAGTGGGGAGACTATTTTGGAGAAAACAATTTTGATCATCGTTCTTTTGGGACTTTTGTGTATTCTGGCAGTTATCTGCGGTCTGCTGGCGCGCAGAGTCAGGATGGAGAAGGCGAAAGCGCAGAGGCAGGTGACAGAGGCAAAAACACAGTTTTTATCCCGGGTCAGCAATGATATCAAGACGCCGATGAATGTTATTATCGGAGCGGCGGCCCTTGGAATGGAGGAGACGGATGACCCGGAAAAAATGCAGGAATATCTGGCGCGTGTCCGGACGGCGGGCGATTATCTGATGGGATTGCTCAACGACCTGGTCGATATGTCAAAGATCCAGGCCGGAAGATTTCATCTGCATCCGAAATCGCTTGCGTTTGACGCATTTATGGAGGAAATCCGGATGATGATTGAGCCCCTTTGCCGGAAAAAGCAGATTCACTTCCGCATGCCGCAGGAGGATATTCATATCAATATGGTGGTAGATCCGGTCCGTTTTCCGCAGGTTTTTCTCAATCTTTTGAATAATGCCGTAAAATTTACGCCGGAGAGAGGAGAGATCTCTTTTCGTGTGTGTAATTACGCGACGCATAACAACCGGTTTTCTGCCGATTATGTGGTGAAGGATACGGGAATCGGGATGAGCAGTGAATTTCAAAAGCTGCTGTTTGAACCGTTTACGCAGGAAAACGAAGATATGACGGAGCGGAAAAACGGTTCTGGCCTGGGGCTTGCAATTACCCGGAATATTGTAGACCTGATGGGCGGCACGGTTGATATAAAAAGTGAACTTGGCGCAGGGACAGAGGTAAAGGTGCATCTTGAGGTAGAGCTTGCGCTGGTCCAGCCCGAAAAATACGGGACACAGTTGGCGGCGGGCGTGTCCAGAATGATTCTCAAGGGAAAGCGGGTGCTCCTGGTGGAAGATCATCCGCTGAATATGGATATTTCCAGACATATTCTTGAGAAACAGGGGATGAAGGTTGTGTGCGCCAGGGACGGGAAGGAGGCGCTTGAAATATTCCGGAGCGAGGGGGCGCGGTATTTTGACGTGATTCTGATGGACATCTGTATGCCGGATATGGATGGCATAGAGTCCGCCCGGAAAATCAGGAAGTCTCCGCAGGCAGATG
>CANDFU010000148.1 GCA_947384095.1 uncultured Roseburia sp.
GATGACGAGAGGTGACTGGAGTTCAGACGTGTGCTCTTCCGATCTCATCTTGTAAACCTGCATCAGACGGTAAAAGTTCTTGACCCGGCAAAGCCATTTGAGGGGGAAGCACAGGGGATCACGCCACGGGGAGAGCTTATTGTCGACACAGAGGGAGGACGGATTCTGGTGTCTGCCGGAGAAGTATCGGTGAGGGGGATTTATGGGTATGTCTAGTTCGAAGACAGAGGAAGTGGTGCTCTGTGCATCAAGCGCCTACCGGAAAAAGTTTTACCTGAACGAAAAGTTTTGGAGGCTTCCGCAACAGATCAAAGATGAGCTTAAGATTATGAGCGTTCTTTTTACGGAGGATGTCGGCGGCACATTCCAATTGATATTTGACGAGGACGGAAATCTTGTATTCAGGACGGCGTGTGATGAAGGGGACCTTCTCTACGACGAGATTGGCAGCGGGTTAAAGATCAGGGAGCTTCAGCGGACAAAACAGGAGCTGTTGGAGGCCCTGGAAACGTATTACAGAGTTATGAAAGGCGGAAAGCTATGATAATGACAATTGATGTCGGAAATACCAATATCACGGTCGGCGTATTTAAGAACGATGAAGTTGCTGCGAATTTTCGAATGACGACAAAGATGCCCCGGACTTCAGACGAATATGGCATGCTGCTGATTACGCTGCTGGAGCAGAATGATATCAGGCATGGAGATGTTGAGGACGCGATTATTGCGTCTGTCGTTCCGAATGTGATGCATGCCCTGGAGGGAGCCGTAGTCAAATATTTTGGAATACGCCCGATTGTGATCGAGCCGGGCACGAAGACAGGGATCAAGGTGGTCACGGAGAACCCACGTCAGATCGGCGCAGATCGGATCGTGGATGCGGCGGCGGCATATGAGTTATATGGAGGGCCGGTCCTGGTGCTTGATTTTGGGACGGCAACCACGTATGATCTGGTGGATGGCAGCGGTGCGTTTGTTTCCGGGGTTACGGCGCCGGGTATCCGGATTTCTGCCAAGGCTTTGTGGGAGGATGCGGCAAAACTTCCTGAAATAGAGATTTTAAAACCGGAGAGTATTCTGGCGAAGGAGACAATTTCTTCAATGCAGGCCGGGCTGGTTTATGGGCAGATCGGGCAGACCGAGTATATTATAAAGCATATGATTGAAGAGTCGGAGATGGAAGGAGTCAGGGTTGTTGCGACCGGAGGGCTTGGACGCATCATTGCGAGTGAGACCGACTTGATTGATGTGTACGATCCTAATCTGACGCTGAAAGGGATGAATCTGATTTATAAGAAACAGAACCGTAAATCGGGAAGAATCAGAATATGACAGGATATCGGCGGCGTATATGTGCGGCGGGGACGTTGGGCGGGACGGACAATGGAAGTGATAAGAAAGCTTAAAATAGGGAATGTAATTCTGGAGAATAATTTAATCGCAGGACCGATGGCAGGCGTAAGCGACCTGCCATTTCGCTTGCTTTGCAAGGAACAGGGTGCAGGGCTTGTGTGTATGGAGATGGTGAGCGCGAAAGCAATTTTATACCACAATCGGAATACGGAGGCTCTTCTTACAATTGCCCGGCAGGAGCATCCGGTTTCTCTGCAGCTGTTTGGCTCCGACGCGGATATCATCAGTGAAATTGCCCGGCAGATAGAAGAGAGACCGTTCGATATTCTTGACATCAATATGGGATGTCCGGTACCAAAGGTGGTCAGAAACGGCGACGGTTCTGCCTTGATGAAAAATCCGGGGCTGGTCGGGGAAATTATTGAAAAGACAGCAAAAGCGATAAAAAAGCCCGTCACGGTGAAAATACGGAAAGGTTTTGACGATGCGCATGCAAATGCTGTGGAGATTGCACATATTGCGCAGGAGTCGGGAGCGGCTGCGGTGGCCGTCCACGGAAGAACGCGGGAGCAGTTTTATTCGGGAAAAGCAGACTGGGATATCATCCGCAGGGTGAAGGAAGCGGTTTCGATCCCGGTCATTGGGAACGGCGATATCCGGTCGCCTGCGGATGTTCTGGCGATGCAGCGGGAAACCGGATGTGACGGATTTATGATTGCGCGTGGCGCAGAGGGAAATCCATGGATTTTTTCGCAGATTCTTCACTATTTTAAAACGGGAGAAGAATTGCAGAGACCGTCTTTTTCAGAGGTGACGGCGATGTTGCTGCGCCATGCTGCCATGCAGACGGAATGGAAAGGCGAGTACACCGGGATCCGGGAAATCCGCCGTCATGCGGCCTGGTATACGGCCGGGTACCGCAATTCTTCAAAATTACGCGGGAAAATCAATGAGGTTGAAAGCTTTGCACAGTTGAAGGAATTATTTGAGGAAGTGCAGTCATATAATGAAGAAAAGTGATGTCAGGGGAGAGAGGGGTGTCGTATTCCAATCAGTTTTTACGAAATTTCCGCCCGGTATATTTTGCAATTCTGAAAGAGAAGTCTATTCTGCCGGAACGGGTGGAACTGGAAGTGATTGATGAGGAACCAGAGGATTATAGTGTTTTTGAACCGGCAAATACAAGAGACGTTTTGGAGCAGCTTTCGCCGGATTTAAATTTTCTCACTATTTATACAGATCGTCCTGCATATTTCGACGCGTTTGCAGAGACAATGTATGAGGAAAACGGGCTGATTGTTACGGTTTTTTCTAAAGAGGAGTTTAAGATGATGAGGAGGCGGTCTGTGCTTTCGGACAGACGGACAGGCGGTCCTGGTCAGGGAAAGAAAGACGGGCCGAAAGTAGTGCTGGATTTTGAGTGGAACGGGGGGAGTTATGAGGGGCAGATGCAGCCGGGCAGGTACTATATCCCCATTCACAAAAAGCCGTGGGAAACCGCGGAAAATCTTGACATCATAGTACCTATCGGGTATAATACTGTGATTGTTAAGAGCGTACAGAGTGAGAGAAAAAAGCCAGGAAGAGACCGGTTTGAGGCGGCTTTTTATAATTCGTGAAATGAATCAGAAAAAGAAAGATACAAAAAGGGGTACACGCAATGGACAAGAAAAATATTCTGACTTATGAAGGGCTAAAAAAGCTGGAAGATGAGCTGCAGAATTTAAAAGTGGTGCGCAGAAAAGAGGTTGCGCAAAAGATCAAAGAAGCCAGGGAGCAGGGCGATTTATCTGAGAATGCGGAATATGATGCTGCAAAGGATGAGCAGAGGGATATTGAGGCCCGCATCGAGGATATCGAGAAGATTTTAAAGAATGCGGAAGTTGTCGTTGAGGAAGAGGTTGATCTGGAAAAAATCAGTATCGGGTGCAGCGTCAGGATTCTGGACTGTGAGTTTGATGAGGAACTTGAATATAAAATTGTAGGGTCCACGGAGGCAAACAGCTTAAAAGGGAAGATATCGAACGAGTCCCCGGTGGGCAAGGCGCTTCTTGGCAAAAAAATCGGTGATCTGGTAAAGGTCGAGACACAGGCAGGAGAACTGGAATACAAAGTGTTGTCGATTCACAGGTCGAATTGAATTCATGGACAAGGGAATAAGCGAACGTAAGATTCCGCGGTGGCTTGCGGCGTGGATGTGAGGATGTGGCGATCAGCCGGGGAGTTAATAAAAACATCGGGAAGCAGGCCTATGATTTTAAGACAATGACGATAAGGCGGAAAATACAGAGCGTCGTAAACCGGGTGGAGTGGAAGGGTGTATTTTCGGGCACTTGAAAGGATGGATAGAGACAATGGCACAGAATCATAATCAAGAGAACGGTGATGTAAGGCAGCAGGATTTAAACCAGCTCCTTAAGGTCCGCTATGAGAAACTGCAGGAGTTCAGGGAAAACGGAAAAGATCCCTTTGTTATCACAAAATATGACGTGACGAACCACTCTGCAGAGGTGAAAGAGAATTTTGCAGAGATGGAAGGGAAAGAGGTATCCCTTGCTGGCCGCATGATGTTCAAACGGGTTATGGGAAAGGCGTCGTTTTGTAATATTCAGGATGTCCAGGGCCGTATTCAGGCGTATGTTGCGAGAGATGGCATCGGCGAGGAGGCTTACAAAGATTTTAAGAAATATGATGTGGGTGATATTCTTGGAATCAAGGGGACCGTTTTTAAGACGAAGACGGGTGAGATTTCAATTCATGCGGCAGAGGTGGTGTTGCTCTCTAAAAGTTTACAGATTCTTCCGGAAAAGTTTCACGGGCTTACAGATACCGATACCAGATATCGTCAGAGATATGTTGATCTGATCATGAATGAGGATGTAAAGGAGACGTTTGTAAAACGTTCCGGAGTCTTAAGTGCCATCCGCAGATATCTCGAAGGTCAGGGGTTTATGGAGGTTGAGACGCCGATGCTTGTCAGCAATGCGGGCGGCGCAGCGGCGCGGCCTTTTGAGACGCACTTTAATGCGCTCGACGAGGACTTGAAGCTTCGCATTTCACTGGAACTTTACTTAAAGCGGCTGATTGTGGGCGGACTGGAAAGAGTCTATGAAATTGGCAGGGTATTCCGCAATGAAGGGCTCGATACCAGACATAACCCGGAATTTACGCTTATGGAGCTTTATCAGGCATATACGGATTATTATGGTATGATGGATCTGACGGAAAAGTTATATCGCTATGTTGCGAGGGAGGTTGTCGGCTCCGAAGTTCTTCAATATGGCGATCATACGATTGATCTGTCCAGGCCTTTTGAGCGGATCACCATGGTGGATTCTGTGAAAAAATATGCTAATGTAGATTTTAATGAGATCCATACGACGGAAGAGGCAAAGAAGCTTGCCGACGAGCATCACATCGAGTATGAAGAGCGGCACAGGAAGGGGGATATTTTAAGTCTGTTTTTTGAAACCTATGTGGAGGATCATCTGATTCAGCCTACTTTTGTGATGGATCATCCGGTTGAGATATCTCCGCTTACGAAAAAGAAGCCGGATCATCCCGAGTATGTGGAGCGTTTTGAGTTTTTCCTGAATGGCTGGGAAATGGCAAATGCTTATTCTGAGCTGAACGATCCGATTGACCAGCGGGAGCGCTTTGCAGCGCAGGAAGCCCTGCTGGCGGCGGGGGATGATGAGGCGAATCATACGGATGAGGATTTTCTGAATGCATTGTGCATCGGTATGCCGCCAACCGGAGGTATCGGGTTCGGGATTGACCGGATGGTGATGATTATGACGGATTCACAGGCGATACGGGATGTTCTGCTGTTCCCGACAATGCGAAGCACAACCTAAAAAATCCAGTGTTTATGCGGGTTTGCGGCACTTCCATTAGAGGTTTGACATCAATTTGACATCAAATTTTACATCTTTTGGTGGACTAATTTGGACTTATACGGTATGTTTTAGAAATTTGAACCTTTCAAAACTTAATAGTTGAATGCTATTAAAAGGACATTTTCCAAGATACGGAGAGTGTCCTTTTTCTGTTGTTATGGTTAAAAAATCAGAAAAATTAAAGGAGGTTCAAGTATGAACAACACAGCGTTAAGAGCAGAGGCGCAGAGCGCCAACAACACACACATGG
>CANDFU010000149.1 GCA_947384095.1 uncultured Roseburia sp.
ATGGGGTTTCCTGGCATCCATGGTGCTGTCGGAACGCCGACGGCAGGGTTTCCTGTGAAATTGCTTGTGATAGTTCTATCGGGAGTACGCGGGTAAAACGATCAGGTTATCGACCATGGTAAATACGTCTGCGGCCCCTCTGTAGCAACACCACTGCGGCATCTTCTCGTACCGGCGGGCCACAAGCCTGAAACAGCCGATCGTCCGGCGGACCGGAAGCGATATGTCCTGTCTGGCAATCTCTCTTTCGCACGGCTTACAGGGCAGCTTTGTCTCTGCCGTGAGACTTAAATCGTTTTCATTCATTCCGGTATACAATTGTACGGATTCCGGATAGATAATGCCGGAACGGTGATGGGATAAAAACCCGACTGTCACATCCGTGACTTCCACAGGCTCTTTCAGCGTTCCGCATAAAATCAGATCCATAAGCGTTCCTCTCCATCTCCCGTCCAGATAATCAAGAGAGCCGCGTTCCGGTTTCAGCAGATCTGTAATACCGTTCCCGCAAAAGACCGGACGGGAATCAAAAACCGTAGGACTGGTCAGAAGGATATCCTGCAGGCCAAAACGGTATTCCTCCTCCATGACTTCGCTGCTGCGGCCGTCCGGAAGAAACAGTCTGGCACGAAGTATCGTGTTTCCCCGGAGTTCGATGACGCCTGTATAAAGTGCCGCCTGTTCCGTCGGTTGCGTTCCATCCATCGTGTAGCGAATCTCCCCCGGCTCTTTTGTCATAAGATTTACAAACGCAGCCTTTCCGGCAGGGAACACGCAGGAGCGTGGCATGGCCTCGGGCGCCATGGGGGGAATGGCTCCCCTGCATATCCTGGTCAGCCTGTTCTTCTGCCGTTTATCTTTTCCGGGTTCCATGGATCCGGCCTCTTTCTTTCCGGCAAAGAGAACCTCCCGGCTGACGGACGGCCCCAGTTTCAGGGAAATTTTCCCCTCCACAGGCCGGATTTTCAGCCCCGTCTGTCCACCCCTGACAATCCGGCCTTCGCTCACTTCAAAACCATAAGAAAAACCCTCATGGATCATCTGCACCCGGCCGCCTTCACAGGACGAGAAAACGGGGAATGTGTCAAAACTCAGACAATACGGACCGCTTACCTGCATGCGGTCCGGGTACATGGCAAACACCGCCAGAGGCCGGCCGGTTCCGGCTTCCAGAAGCGTCGCTTCCGCCGTCAGCTCATCCGCCGCCCGATAACAGATTTTCCCCTGCGGTTCCTGCCCGTTTTCATCCAACAGGCGGATAAAGGCCCTCCTTCCCGTCGTCTTCATCCACTCCTGTGCAAACAATACCGGAAGCGCGTCGAACGTACTCTTTTTTCCATCCATGGCCTTATTGAAATATCTGGATGCATAATCCGGGCGGTACAGAAAGAAATCCCGGATCCGCAGGAAACCTTTTTCACCGAGAAAACTCACACGGTAATTGCAGCAGGCGTACCACTGCGCGGACAGCCCCCGCTCCCTGTCCCAATCTCCGGATGCCTGAAAGGTCATGGGAGGCGTCATGCCGTATTTTTGGGAAAACCAGGCCGCCGAATCGGCCATTGTCTCAACCCGCACCGCGCCCTCTTCCAGAAGTTCTTTCAGCTTTTCCATCTGCGGCTCCATGCCCGGCCGTATATTTTCCCAGAGAAAATTGTTTTCCTGTCCGACATGGGCATATCCCACGCCAAGCGCGTCTTCTTTTGTCAGACATCCGAAAAACCAGTCAATCCAGTCCGGATCTCTTCCGGTCAGCCAGGAAGGCTCCAGTGTATAGACACCGTGAAGCCCCGGCCTTACGTCCTGCTCAAAGCTATATATGGGGTCCGGGCCGAGCAGGCGGAACATGGGAACGCTAAGCTGCTCTTGAAGAGTATTTGACGGAATATTCTCATTTCTGCGGCTGGGATAATAAATACCGTTTGGAAAACCGCCCCACAGGGTAAAACCGTCCGTTCCCATCTGATCCCGGCAGATGGCAGAGCCGTTCACGCCATACCGCTCCGCCGCATGGGAAATCGTCACCGTATCCAGCACCCAGGAGCCTATGGTCCTGGGATAAAATCCAAAAATATTCCGGAAATCATCCATGTAGGCATCCACTAATAGCATACGTTCCCGGGGCTCGTAGCCGATACTGTAGGCACTGTTTACACGTTCATCGTACTCTTCTGTTCCGGCCGTGCCGCGAAAACACACGCCTGCTTTTCTGCAGAGGTCTTCCGTAATCTCCCACCATGCGGATATTTCATCTCCGTCTCCTGCATACTTCCATATCAGCTCCTGATAACGCGGCTCTGTCAGCGCATCGTATTTCAGCGCATAAGTCGCCGGAAAACCATACTGTCCGACCAGTATCATCTGCTTTTTCACGGTTTCAAAATCATCCTGGATAAAGACGCTTGGCTCCACATGCGACATACGGATAAAATTGTATATATTGACGATCACTGTCTTTTTTTTCATAAGTCTTCAGTTTCTCCTGTTTTCGGCGAACTTTCTTGCACAGTATGTGCCTGCTTCCTCAAACTTTTCGACATATATAATACAAGATCATCGTCATTGTTGCAGTTTTCATAGGGTGTGCAGACCTTGTTTCTGTACCAGACTCCTGAACCGTCGGGAATATATCCTCTTTTTGCATACATTCTCTGAGCGCTTCCGTATCCGCTGTGTAATCCGACTCCAAGATATACCGTATCTGAATATTCTCCGGCTATGTTCTCTGCAATATCCATAAGTACCGTTCCGATTCCATGCTTCCGATATTTTTCAAGAACTCCGAAATCCACGATTTCAGGGAGTCCCTTACCGCCAAAGGCTCCCCACATACAATTCGGATATATATTGATATAACCCGCAGCCCGCCCATAAAAAACAGCCGTAAGTGCAATGCACCTGCCGTCCTTCTGATCCTTCAGCCTTTTATGATATTTGGAGACATCCGTATCCCACCCCTGTGCAATCTCTTCGTCTGTGATATCCTGCGCATCCGAAAGTTCCATATTACGGATAATCAAATTGTCTTTGTTGTAATACTCCATACAGCCTCCATACATTTTCACCTGGATTGCCCCGAAAAAACAGCTTATACCTTTTTATCAAATGAAGATTGATTTTCATTTCCCGGCAAGCCGATAAACACATTTTTATCATTATGCGGAAACAGCAATTCCATGTATAAATCTCCCAACAGGCTCTTTACCCTGTCCGCGTCTGTGCATGCAAAAGATAACTGATTCAGTTCCATATGTTTCAGATTCTCCAGAATTTTTTCTATCTTCTGTTGTTCAGTCAGTTCCGGATTCCTGTCATTAGCGGGGACCTGCGAAACGGACTGCTCCAAAATCGATTCTGTTTTGGGAATATTATATACTACGTTTTTACAGGTTTTCATAAAGCAATCCGGATCATATTGCGCCAGATATTCCAGATCATCCATTGTCAGCAGCTTTTTATGATGTATCTTAAGGTAGATATTAACAAGACGAACATCTTTTCCCATAGTTTACCTTCCTCCATCATTAAAACCTTTTCACCCATAACGTTGCTTATTCTGAGAACGTTCCCCCCGCCGTCTGCAAAAACACAGGACAATCGGCCGGATATCATTTCTGACAGGCTACCCGGCCAGAGCCGCCGCTCCTGCCTGTATTTTATCATATTCCAGGCTGAGAGGCTACCTGTATTTTTTTGTAATGTCATTATTTGAACCGGTTTCCAGAAAAAACAATATAACTTCTGCTGTATATACTTTCAAAATATCATAGAAATATATAATCTTTTGCTCATCTGACAGATGATGCAGAGAATAAGTGGCTATAATTGCATCATATCTAGTATGTTCTAATTCATCCACAAGCCCCTTTGAAAAATCTCCTTGAAACAACTCTGCCTTCGGCATCTTTTTCTTTGCCAGCCCAATCATTCTTTCAGAGAAATCCTGTCCCAAAATATGACAACCCCGCTACTCGCGCTTCCATTCTCGATTCTTCTTTGCATGCTCCACAGCACACTTAAGTTTTTTCACAAATACATCTTCCGATGGTCTGCCGGCCCCGGCCACATAATTGAGGAACTCTTTTAATTCCCTGCTTATCGTCCCATTCTTTCCATCTGCATTCAGGAAAATCTTTTTTGCCCCATCATTTTTCTTTGTAGTTCCATATGTATCACTTCCGGCAAAACAGATTACCCGAATTTCTTAACCACATACACAATACCCGAAATTTCATGCAGTCCAGTTCATCTGTAACAGGCAGGCTTAAAGTACCACAATATTCATTCAGCTTTTCCTTTGCTTTTACGGAATCCTCCTCCGATTCTCCCTGAATGCCTTTTACATATTGAAGTGCCTGACGGTCTTTTGACTCCTGCAGGGCAACGCCATAATAATCTGCCAATGTTCCCAGCTCTCCGTTTTCGTCTCCGAATACCGCAAGCATATGTTCAAACAGTTTCAGATTATACGGATTCAATGCCAGAATTTCCCGATAAATCTGATTCACCTTGTCTTCTGGCACTGCGCCGCTTTTCATATTATTCAAAAGCCTCTGTGCTGTCGTTATATCGCTTTCAGACGGCACACCCCAAACCGCTTCCTGTTTCGCATCTGAAATAAGATTTATCAATACACGGTGTAAAGCAAAGGCCGTTTCAAAGACACCGCTCTCTATGGCTGCCCTTGTATCCGGGTCTGAAAATATCTGTTTCAGTTCTGAATTTGCCACCATTTTACTGACCGAATCAGCTCCTGCGTTCCATATACTGTGGCCTATGCCCTCTGCAATATTCATCATTCCCAATTCTGCCTGATGTGCATGGTTATCTACAATCGTACCGCCAAAACTGCCGCCTTCCCACCTTGCACGATTATCCTCGCGCCCTGGCGCGCCTGCTTTACTTTTTCCTAATCTTCATTTACAGAAAGGATTTTATCACAGACAGAATCAGAAGCCTCATAAAAGGGATTCAGATATCCATGTTCATTTGCATACTGATAAATCGTGTCATAGTCCCAATCATAACGTTCAATACTGATAAGCTCTTTCTTGATTTCATCAATCACAGGACAGATACTCTTTTGAAAGTCAGAAGAAGATTTCCGCAGAATATCATCGCAATTCGTATAGCTGTCATAAAGAGCAGAAAACTGTGAAACAGCTTCTTTTGCCAGATTGCTGTATTTTCTCCGAAGAACCGTATATAGATTTCTCTCTTTCGGAATATTGACAGCCCCAACAGAACATGAATATTCCACGGAATGACTTTCCTTTTCCAACAACTCATTCATTAACATACTCAAATCTCCTTTATCTTTTTCCTGTAAACCTCTTACTTTATATTGAGCATATATGTACCCCATACATAAATATACCATACAACTCTCAATCTTACAATTAAATTCTGGATAAAATATAATAAAAACCGGAGGTGCCGCCATGCCCAAGAAAGAAAACCCTTTACGCCAGCTTCCTGTCAGTTCAGAT
>CANDFU010000150.1 GCA_947384095.1 uncultured Roseburia sp.
TGTCCGCTGACCTGGCCTGCCTTATTAATACTCTCCTTTATCTTTTTGATTGTAAAACTGCCCTGATTCACCGGCCGGCCGCCATGTCCCGCGCCGGCCGGCGCCGGGCGGGAAACAGTCCGTTCGTCCCTCTCCGCCAGACTGCCAGCCCGGTCCGCCTCCCGCTCAAGCGCGGAATCCGTATTGACAGGGGTACCGCCGATCTCGCCCGTTGGCGTCACACGCCCCTGCTTCTGCTGCGCCACATGGGCAAGCTCATGGCCCAGATGTTTTTCCTGTCCCGGCCCTATGTAAACATCATTTCCCTGCGTATAGGCAAGCGCGCCGAATCCAGCCGGTTTCGGCGACGCATAGTGCACTCTGACATCATCAAACGACATGCCGGACAAATCCTCAAAATATGCTTTTGTGCGTTCTGGTATACCGGTCCGGTTGTTTTTCTTTGCCGTCTCTTTGACACGTTTGTGTCTGTCATCCACACTCTTGTGCAGCATTTCATACATGGCGCTCCCTCCTCCATAAAAGACAGGACATATTTTTTACAATACGATAAAAAACCCTCTCCGGCCCGGTGCAATCCGCCGGAAGGCTTTTTGTCTTATTGCATGCGTTTTTTATATGACAAAAAGGATGCCCGCATAACCATGGGCATCCTTTTTTAGGAACGGCCTGTTCCTCGCTTCCTAAGCAGGTATTATACAACGCGGCTCACATTGGCTGCCTGCGGCCCCTTCTCGCCCTGCGTCACTTCAAATTCGACCTGCTCGCCATCCTTGAGCTCTTTGAATCCATCCATGTTCAGCGCGGAAAAATGCACGAAAATGTCACTTCCCTGCTCGTCCGAAATGAATCCATAGCCTTTCTTGGCGTTGAACCATTTCACTGTCCCTTTCTGCATACTGTAAAACCTCCTCCAATACGGAAAAACTTATTTTGCAGACATCTGAATCTGCATGTACCAGGATATGGAATACTCATATTCCTTGTAATTCATTCCAACCCCGACTAAAACGTAGCATATATTATGCCATTTGTCAATGAAAATTATCAGCGTCCCAGTGTGCAAGCTCAAAACGCAGCGCCTCAAGCAATCCTTCCTCCGGCACTTTTTTGACAACCTCCCCGCGCTTTATGATAAGACCCTCGCCATTGCCGCCTGCAATGCCGATATCAGCCTCTTTCGCTTCTCCCGGGCCGTTCACCACACAGCCCATAACAGCCACCTTGATATCGAGTGGAAACTCGGCAGCCATATTTTCCACCTGATTTGCAAGCGCAATCAGATCAATCTGCGTTCTCCCGCAGGTCGGACAGGATACCACTTCTATGCCTCCCGTCCTAAGGCCCAGTGTCCTTAAAATCAGCTTTGCAGACTTCACCTCTTCAAGCGGGTCGCCGGTCAGGGACACACGGATGGTATCACCGATGCCCTCGTGCAGAATCACACCCAGGCCGATTGCCGATCTGATATTCCCGCTTAACAGCGTTCCCGCCTCCGTAATGCCGATATGAAGGGGATGATCGGTCCGCTCCGCAATCATCTCATGGGCCCGTACACACATCAGGACATCGGAGGATTTGATACTGATGACGAGGTTGTCATATCCCATCTCTTCAATCCGCGCCGTCTTATCCAGCGCGCTCTCCACAAGCCCCTCCGCCGTCACTCCATGATATTTTTCAACCAGTTCTTTTTCCAGGGAACCGCTGTTTACCCCGATGCGTATGGGAATACTGCGCTCCTTTGCCGCTTCCACAACTGCGCGGACACGGTCGCTGCCGCCGATGTTTCCCGGGTTGATACGGATTTTGTCTGCGCCGTGGGCAATGGCCGCGATTGCAAGGCGATAATCGAAATGGATATCCGCCACAACCGGAATGGATACCTTACGTCTGATCTCCTCTATGGCTTCTGCCGCCTCCATGGTCGGCACCGCACAGCGGACAATATCGCACCCGGCAGCGGCAAGCCGGCTGATCTGGGACACGGTCGCTGCCACATCTTCCGTTTTTGTGTTTGTCATGGACTGAATCAGAACCGGGCTGCCGCCCCCGATCACCCGGTCCCCGATGTTTACCTTTTTTGTATTAGAACGCTTCACGCTTCCTCCTTGCCGCATTCTGCGGCAGCACGATGGCAGACTGCTTACGTTTCCCCCTCTGCCTGTTGTTTTTTCTCCTCGACATATCCGCACTGCGCGTCTGCGCAGACTGTCTTATTTCCCTTGATTACCATGTAACCGCCACATTTCGGGCATTTTTCCGCCACAGGCTTTGACCAGCTCATAAAATCGCACTCCGGATTGTCCTCACAGCCAAAATACTTCCTTCCCTTTCTGGTTTTTTTGAGCACAACCTCTTTCCCACATTTCGGACACGCCACGCCGATTTTTTCAAGATACGGTTTTGTATTGCGACAGTCGGGAAAACCGGGGCAGGCTAAAAACTTTCCGTGCGGCCCGTATTTGATCACCATATTGCGGCCGCACTGGTCACAGACCACATCCGAGACCTCGTCCGCGATCTCGACCTTTTCCAGCTCTTTTTCCGCCGCCGCCACCGCCGCTTCCAGATCGGGAAAGAAGTTGCGCACGACAGTCCTCCAGCTCACTTCCCCCTCTCCGACACTGTCGAGAAGCGATTCCATGTTTGCCGTAAAGTGCTCATCTACTATAGTAGGAAATGACTCTTTCATGATCTGGTTGACTACCTCTCCCAGCTCCGTGACATACAGATTTTTTGCCTCTTTCACTATATAGCGCCGGCCGAGCAGCGTCGTGATCGTGGGAGAATACGTACTCGGGCGGCCGATTCCGAGCTCTTCCAGTGTTTTTACCAGAGAAGCCTCCGTATAGTGCGCCGGGGGCTGGGTAAAATGCTGCTTCGGGTCAAATCCCTCCGGCGTAAGAGAGGTATTCTCGTCAATGCTTTTCAGAAGCACATTATTTTCTTCTTTTTCGTCCTCCTCGCTGGTATAAACGTTTAAAAATCCGGGAAACGCAATCCTGGAAGCCGAAACGTGAAACCGGTAATCCCCCGCGCCGATTTTCACGCCCGTCGTCTCAAAGACGGCCTGCGCCATGCGGCTCGCCGCGAACCGTTTCCAGATCAGCTGATAAAGACGGAACTGATCCCTTGATAAAGACTCTTTCACCATGACGGGTGTGCGGCTGATATCGGAGGGACGGATCGCCTCATGCGCGTCCTGGATTTTTGCACCGCCCTTTTTCTCTGTCGTCTTCGTCGCCACAAATTCTTTGCCGTAGGCATGTTCGATGTATTCCCTTGCCAGGAGATCGGCCTCCTCCGATATACGGACCGAATCCGTCCTCAAATAAGTGATCAGGCCGACCGTTCCCTGTCCTTTGATATCCACGCCCTCGTACAGCTGCTGTGCAATGCGCATCGTCTTGGAAATCGGAAAGTTTAACGCCTTGGAAGCCTCCTGCTGCATGGTGCTTGTCGTAAACGGGAGCGGCGCTTTCTTTACACGTTCCCCTTTTTTTACCTCCAACACCCGGAATGTTTCTTTTTCAATCGCTTCTATAATATGGTCTGTCTCTTCTCTGGAAGAAGGTATAAACTTCCCTGCCTCGGTTCCGTAAAACTTTGCAACCAGAGGTTTCTTCTCTCCCTGGACGGCAAGCGATACGTCAAGCGTCCAGTACTCTTCCGGGATAAACGCATTGATCTCCTCCTCACGGTCGCAGATAATGCGCAGCGCCACCGACTGTACCCGCCCCGCGCTTAACCCCCTCTTTACCTTGGCCCAGAGCAGCGGGCTGATCTCATACCCCACCATACGGTCTAAAATTCTCCGGGCCTGCTGTGCGTCCACAAGATTCATATCGATATCCCGCGGCTCTTTTAAAGAAGCCTTGACGGCATTCTGTGTAATCTCGTTAAAGCTGATACGCCTGATATTCTTGTCCTCAAGCTTCAGCGCCTGGCTTAAATGCCATGAAATCGCCTCTCCCTCGCGGTCGGGGTCGGTTGCAAGATAAACTTTATCCGCCTTCTTTACCTCTTTTCGCAGCTTTGCAAGAATATCTCCCTTTCCCCGGATCGTAATATATTTGGGTTCGTAATCATGCTCGATGTCGATCCCCATCTGGCTTTTCGGCAGGTCTCTGACGTGCCCGTTCGAAGCGACAACTTCATAATTTTTTCCAAGAAATTTTTTAATCGTCTTTACCTTCGCGGGCGACTCCACGATAACAAGATACTTAGCCATTCGTCCATCTCCTTCTTACTTCCGTTTTGACGGGATATCGCGCTGCCTGCGATACCCTCAGCTATAGACGCCTGATATAACAGTTTTTAAATGTCTCCGTGATAAACCCCTTCTGCAGAAGCCGCATCAGGGAATCGGCCAGCTGTGGTGTGGAAAGCTTTGTCTCGCGCAAAAGCTCCTCCATCGTTTTTGACCGTAAACCTACACAACTATACACCAAGCGTTCTTCTTTTTCAAGTAATAAATGCACAAAACTTTCCTGACAGGGCGCTAAAACCGTGCCCGGCGAAAGGTCTTTTACAAACGTTTCGATATCCGTCAGTATCTGCGCGCCCTGGCGGATCAGCATATTGCACCCGGCGCTTAAAGGATCGCCGATACGCCCCGGCACCGCATAGATGTCGCGCCCCTGTTCCAGCGCGTGGTCAGCCGTGATCAGGGAGCCGCTTCTGCTTTTGGCCTCCACGACTACCACCGCGTCCGAAAGCCCCGATATTATGCGGTTTCTCGCCGGAAAATACCCCGGCAGCGGCTCCGTTTCGGGCGGATACTCCGAAACAAAAACTCCGCCTTTTAAGATATCGCAATACAGTCCCCGGTTTGACGGCGGATAACAGATATCCACGCCGCACCCCAGGACGGCGCAGACACTGCCTCCTTTCTGCAGCGCACCGCGATGGCCAGCTCCGTCGATGCCCACCGCCATTCCGCTGACGACGCAGATCCCGCTCTGTGCCAGCCGCTCCCCGAGCTTTTTTGCAACAGCCCTTCCATACTCCGAACATCTGCGCGCGCCGACAATGGCGGCCGTTCTTTGTTCCGGCCCCGGCAAAGCGCCTCTGACATAAATGCCAAACGGCGGATCGGGAATATTCCTGAGTTTCTCCGGATACGCATCCTCTTCCAGCGACAGAAATCTGATCCCTCTCTCCTCCATCCGTTCATATGCCCGAAAGTCCGTTTTCTTTTTCCCCGCAAGCAGGGTCTCTATCTGCTTCTCCCCGATTCCGTCCAGCAGTTTTATCTGTTTTTCGCTGAGGAAATAGAGTTCCCTGGCACTTCCCGTCTGGGCCAGAAGACGGTGTATGGTCCGGTTCCCGATCCCCGGGAGATTGGCAAGCCAGTATGCATAATTGATCTTTTGCACCATTCCC
>CANDFU010000151.1 GCA_947384095.1 uncultured Roseburia sp.
GACCATTGAGAAATACTGGGAGGCGTATGAGCTGCTCACAGGAAAGGCGTTATAAGAACAACGGTCCTGCATAGAATATGGCAAAAACGGGGTAGTGAATGGACAAGAATAGTATGAGGAATATTGGGGAAGAAGAAAAACTGCATGAGGAGTGCGGTGTTTTCGGAATGTACGATTTTGACGGGAATGCCGTGGCATCCACGATTTATTATGGGCTTTTTGCACTGCAGCACAGAGGGCAGGAGAGCTGCGGGATTGCGGTAAGCGAAACGGACGGTCCGAAGGGAAAGGTTACGTCTTTAAAGGGGATGGGACTTGCAAATGAGGTGTTTACGCAGGAAAACCTGGAGCCCATGCGCGGCGATATCGGTGTGGGGCATGTGCGCTATTCCACTGCAGGCGCGTCTACCAGAGAAAATGCACAGCCCCTTGTTTTGAATTATGTGAAGGGGACGCTGGCGCTCGCCCACAACGGAAACCTGATCAATGCAGCAGAGCTGCGCAAAGATCTTGAGTACACGGGTGCAATCTTTCAGACGACGATTGATTCTGAAGTCATTGCATATCATATCGCCCGGGAACGGCTGAAGTCAAAAACGGTGGAGGAGGCGGTAGGGCGCGCCTGCCGTAAAATCAAAGGAGCATATTCGCTTGTTATCATGAGTCCGAGAAAACTCATCGGCGCCAGGGATCCGTACGGGTTTAAGCCGCTGTGTATCGGAAAGCGTGACAATGCCTATATCATAGCGTCGGAGACCTGTGCGCTGGATACGGTCGGGGCGGAATATGTCCGTGATGTCCTGCCTGGGGAGATCGTTACGATCACTCCGGAGAACGGCATTATGTCCGATATGTCCTGTGTGATCAAAGAGGACAGGCAGGCGAGATGTGTCTTTGAGTATATTTATTTTGCAAGGCCGGACAGCCATATCGACGGCGTGAGTGTCTACGCATCCAGAATCAGGGCCGGGCGTTTCCTGGCCATGGATTCGCCGGTGGATGCCGATCTTGTTGTGGGAGTGCCGGAGTCGGGAAACGCGGCTGCGCTCGGTTATTCATTGCAGTCGGGGATTCCCTACGGGACGGCTTTTGTGCGGAACAGTTATGTGGGCCGCACGTTTATCAAACCCAAACAGAGCAGCCGTGAGTCCAGTGTCCGCATTAAGTTAAATGTGCTTAAGGAAGCAGTGAGCGGGAGACGCATTATTATGATCGACGATTCGATTGTGCGCGGGACCACTTCGGACCGGATTGTAAAGATGCTGCGCGATGCAGGCGCTACGGAAGTGCATGTGCGCATCGCTGCGCCGCCGTTTCTCTGGCCGTGTTATTTTGGTACCGATATACCGGAACGGGAACAGCTTATTGCATACAATCGGACCATCCATGAGATCTGCGAGGTGATCGGAGCGGATTCGCTCGGTTATTTAAAAATCGGACGGTTGAATGAAATGGTGGAAGGGCTTTCGATCTGCAAAGGCTGTTTTGACGGAAAGTATCCGCTTGATCCGCCGAAGGAGAATATCCGGGGAGAATATGAGCGATAAAATGATTTACAGGTTTGTGTCTGTGCGCTGCCCGACAGAAACCTATGGCAATGCAGCGCAGAAACGGGGAAAATATGAGTACAGACAGATATATAAGCCCGCTGTCGGAGCGTTATGCCAGCCGGGAGATGCAGTATATTTTTTCGCAGGACATGAAATTTTCGACCTGGAGACGGCTGTGGATCGCTCTCGCGGAAACGGAGATGGAGCTGGGGCTTTCGGAGAACGGAAAACCAGTTATCACACAGGAGCAGATCGACGAGCTCAGAGCACATGTAAACGATATCAACTATGACGTGGCCAGGGAAAGAGAGAAACAGGTGCGCCATGACGTGATGAGCCATGTCTATGCGTATGGACGGCAGTGTCCGAAGGCAGCGGGGATTATTCATCTCGGAGCGACGTCCTGCTATGTCGGTGATAATACCGATATTATTGTGATGCGGGAAGCGCTCAGGCTTGTGCATAAAAAGCTTGTCAACGTGATTGCGAAGCTGGCTGGGTTTGCGGACCAGTATAAGGAGCTTCCGACACTGGCTTTTACTCATTTCCAGCCCGCGCAGCCTACGACGGTCGGCAAGCGTGCGACGCTCTGGGCGCAGGAATTTCTGATGGATCTGGAGGATCTGGAATACGTTATGGGTTCTTTAAAGCTGCTCGGCTCTAAGGGGACGACTGGGACACAGGCAAGTTTTCTTGAGTTGTTTGACGGTGATCAGGAGACAATCGACCGGATTGACCCGATGATTGCGGAAAAGATGGGATTTCGGGAGTGCTATGCGGTTTCGGGACAGACGTATTCGCGGAAAGTGGATACGCGGGTTGCAAATGTGCTGGCCGGCATTGCGGCGAGCGCACACAAAATGTCGAATGATATCCGGCTCCTGCAGCACTTAAAAGAGGTGGAAGAGCCGTTTGAGAAGAATCAGATTGGTTCTTCCGCGATGGCGTATAAGCGTAATCCGATGCGTTCCGAGCGCATTGCTTCACTGTCGCGCTATGTCATGATCGACGCATTGAACCCGGCTGTGACCTCGGCGACACAGTGGTTTGAGCGTACACTGGATGATTCTGCAAATAAGAGGCTCTCCATTCCGGAAGGATTTCTTGCGACGGACGGGATTTTGGATCTCTGTCTGAATGTGGTCGACGGCCTTGTGGTGTATGAAAAAGTGATCAGAAAGCATATGATGGCGGAACTTCCCTTTATGGCGACCGAAAATATTATGATGGATGCCGTAAAGCTCGGGGGTGATCGTCAGGAGCTGCATGAGCGGATCCGCACACTGTCCATGCAGGCCGCAAAGGCGGTGAAGGAAGAAGGAAAAGATAATAATCTGCTTGAGCTGATCGCAGCCGATTCCGGATTCCATCTGACGCCTGAAGAGCTCAAGGAAGCGATGGAACCTGCAAAATATATCGGACGTGCACCGCGGCAGGTGGAGAGATTTCTTGCGGATGCCGTAAAGCCGGTGCTGGATGCAAATCGTGAAGAACTGGGCGTAGAAGCCGAAATCAATGTATGACAAATCTGACAGGATGAGATGATTCCGCACCCCCGCAGCTTTTGCTGCGGGGGTTTATTCGTTTTCTTATTTTTTGTCAAAATTGAGCATATCTACCTTGTGAATCTGTAGCGTGGATTTCAGCAGATATTCGCGAATAGGACTTTCCGGAGCGTTGATCTGGTAGAGCATCTGCTGAACCGCCAGATCCGTAAGTTCGTGGAGCGGCTGGTTGATGCTGTCAAACGCAAGCTGTGTCCGGTTTGTGGTATCTTTATTTACAAAGCCAATCAGCGAGACCGGATGTTCGGTGTGCAGGTTGTATACGAGAAGGTAGTCCAGGAACTGCCGCGTCAGTGTCTGTGTAGTGGTGAATATGGTGTTGCAGCCTTTTTCCTGAACTGCATACAGCAGAGATTTCAGATCCGTCACACCGTTATCCGGATAAAAAATCCAGTCCTCATGGAAGCCGGAGGGGGTGGAGTGCATCGCATTTTTGTAGGCTTCAATGATTTCCCTGGCGAGAGAGAGCTGCCGATTGGCGCACAACAGAGCGATTTTGTCATTTCCGTTGGCGGAATTGGAGAGAATACACTGAAAAACAGCGGAATAATTGCTCTCGACGATGCTGGTGCAGGAGCAGCCCTGCGGCTTTCGATTCAGAAAGATCACCGGGATCTCTTTCGGGACGGCGTCTGACAATTCTTCATAATCGGCAGCATCGGAGGCAATCAGAATGCCGTCCGCAATTTCTGCATACATCTTTAACAATTCCCGTTCTTTTTCGACCCGGCGTCCGGTGACGGAAACCATCAGCCTGTAGCCATGGGCGGCAAATTGCTCGCCGAGCCGGTCCACCAGATGACCGAAATAATCATTTGCTACGTTGGAAAGTATCAGTCCGATGGTGTGAAGGGGATTTCTCTGGTCCATATACGATCACCTCTGTAATTTTATTATTTTGAACGCTGTAAGACACAGGGCTCATTTCTTACTATTATATATGAATTATACAAAAAAGAAAAGTTAAAGAATGAAATTTTTGATAGAAATAGTAAAAGAATAAAAAAAGCTTTACAGAACGGTTCTGAAAGTGTATGATTACATCATCTTTTTTAAATACATGTAGTTATTCGGAGTTTTTCTCCGTCTGTCCCGTATTTACAGGAAATATGCCTGTGATGGGGAGTCTTATTTTTTCAATTGGTATTCCCAAATGATCAGAACAAACAGAGGGATCGCGCTATGCGCTGGCTTTTGGAAGGCGAGGAGTGGGAGCGGTCTGTGCAGAAACGAGGATTTGTATGAAGGTTGCGTTCTGGGGAGAAAGTGCTCAGAGTAATGCAGGGATCAATATGCGTGCGGTAGCCAGTGTATTTCTCATGCTGTATCCAGAGGTCGAGGTTGGATTATACACCGCGGATACGCAGAAACGCGCACCGGCCGGGAAAGGTCCGTTCGGAAAACGGCGGGTATCCGGACCGGAGAGAAAACATGGGAATTTCACTGCCTGCCGCAGTACGGCGCCGGAAGATAAGGTGCGGGAAAAGCTGTGCTTTATTGATTGCGGGAGCGGGATGGATGATAAAAAACGAAAGATTTTAAAGCAGGCGGAAATTGTCGTCGTCAATCTGTGGCAGGACGAGAGGGAGATCCATCGCTTTTTTCTGGAGGAAGCCCGGTTTCTGCCGCAAAGCCTGATATTGATTTCCAATTATTGCAGTCAGTCCAGGCTTGACAAAAAATATCTTGAGAGGGTATACCGTGCGGAACCGGAGCGTATTATGGTGATTTCCGAAAATACGGAATTTGATTATGCGTCTGCGCGCGGCAGGGCGATGAATTTTGTATCCAGAGAGAACCGTACGCCGGGCAGTCTGCGAAACCAGCGGTTTCTGGAAGAATTAAAAGTGATTTCGCAATCCCTGCTGCGTCATACCGGGTTCATGTGTGGCGCTGCCACGGGAGAACGGGAAAACAGGTGAAATAAACCATGGGTCTGTGTCCGCGCCGCACTCACAGACCCGGCAGAGAAAAGCGGCGCAGAAAGAGGGAAGATTATGGAACAGGTAATGAAACATTATGGAAATGCGATACTGGCTGTTATTGTACTGCTGGCGCTCGGCGCAATTATTGTCGCTGCGCTTTCGTCTGACGGTTATGTTGCGGCGGAGTTTAAGAATGCGCTGACTGGTTTTTTTGAAAAGATGAATGTGTTGCCGTAGAGGCGGAAAGGGGCAGGGGAAGGAATGCGTGAAGTGGTTACGTTTGAACCAAAAGCAGAGCAGTTTGGCGTATTCTGGAAATATATTACACAGGAAGAT
>CANDFU010000152.1 GCA_947384095.1 uncultured Roseburia sp.
CTACACTATAACCTACACTCTTTCCCTACACGACGCTCTTCCGATCTGGAACATACACGCATGAAGCACGCGCATCTGCCCCGGACGCCGTTCCAGAAAATTGAGCGCGGCGCCTCTATTATAATATTTTTCAATCACAATCCGGCCCGCCCTGCTTTTCCCCGGGGCGGCGGGGGGGCTTCCCCCGTCCGCAGGCCGAAAACGGATTCCTTCCCATACGTGGCTCTCACCACAGACATACGTTTTGTCCACATAGTTCTTGACCTTAAAATCCAGCAGAACCACTCCCGCCGTCACCAGCAGATACCCCACATCCATTCCGACACCCCCAGAGTCTCACCATCTCTTCATCTTCCCCGTCAACCGAATCCCCCGCCGCGAAAACCTCGCTCACGGACAGCCCCGTCCACTGACAGAGCATCCTTATCCCGTTCGCCTTGCACGCTTCCGCCGCCACAATCTGCAGACAATTTCCCTCCACAAAGTATCGCGCCTCTTCCCGCTCTCTGTTAGGCAACGCATCAAACAAAGCGCCCGCCTCCGCGCTTCCCCAGGGCGCCTTTGAGGGCCTTAACAGCGTGATCTTATATGGTTTCCCGCCGTTTCGCTCCGTCAGGATCCGGTAACGGAACTTTTCCCTGTTCCGTCTGCATTCTAAAACACAGGATTCCTTTAAAAAGGAAAAATATTCTCTCCTTTTTTCCTGTTCTTTGAGGACAATATGCGCTCCGCCCGCAAAGACGCCTCCGCGAAACAGATGCCAGACCTCGCGGCAGCATGACAATGCTTCGGCATACGGCAGCGTCGTCGCAAAAAACAGGGCCGTTTTTCCCGCGGACAGCGCTTTCAGCCCCACAACAGCCTCTGCAAAGACATGCCGCCGTTCTTTTTTCCGCCCTCCCTTCCCCCCGCCCTCCGTCAGCGTGCCTTCTATATCAAAAAAAGCCGCCTTCGGCCGGCGTGGTATCCGAAACAGGGGATACGGCCCGAACAGCGCCTGATTCAGAAAATCTTCCCGGCCGCCATAAGCAAGGTAACAGGAACAATACTTTTTCCTGCACGGCGGGGTCTTTCGCTCTTCCGGAATGGATTCCAGACGAAAATCAAGCGCAGGGCCGATATTACAGGCGCGCAGCCTTCCGTCCCCTTCCGCAAAAATCCTTCCCGCACACCGGGCTGCGTCCGACGCCGTCCTCGTCACTTCCCGTATAAAATAAGGGTCGATCTCCTGAAACGCCCGCTTCTCCTCCTCCGTATAAGGACGCGCAAGGCCGTCCATCCGGTTCAGCCAGAAATACACGTCTTCCGGCAGGCTCCGCGCGAGCTCCCTGAGCAGACCAAGATGCGCCGGAACCGCCACCGCCCCGGCACACACCACAACCCCCGCTTCCAGTAACTCCCTCACCGCCCCGGCAAAACGCGGAATCGTCGTCATCTCCGGATGAAACGTCGCCCAGAGCCTGAGCTTTTGCGGCACTCCCCCGGCATTTACAAACGCCGCCGCCGATTTCGCGGCGGGAAAGCTTAAGTTTGTCTGCGCTCCCACCGCATCCATCCAGGGCTGCGCGCTTAAGCGTGCCAGTCCCTCCCAATACCACGGGTGAACCAGCGCCTCACCATAGGGAACCACCATCAGCGCCCGTATCCCGGCTGCCTTTGCATGCACATGGAAAACCTCCACAAAGGAAAGCCACTGTTCCCTGTCCTTTACAAGCTCCCGCTCCGTCGCCGTATGTTTTGAAAACGGACAATACGAACAGTCATAATTACAACTTTTCAGACTGCCGCGGTACAAAATCATGCGTCCCCTCATGTCCCTCCTCCCACTCCCGCATCGCCGCTCCAACCCGCGGAGAAATCAGCTGCGGTCCCAGATAATCAGAAAGCCCGAGGCCTTCTTTTGTCAGAAAAAGAAACTCCGTCTCCTGCACAAAACCACACTCCATCCAGTCTTTCAGTACAGGGAAGTCGTCCGTCACATCACTGTGAAACCGTTGCCGATACCGCACGCGCTCCAGCCCCGGACAGATCAGGAGATGCCGGATCACATAGCGGCGTCTGATCTCTTCCTCCGACAGCACAATCCCATGCGTAATACGTGTAAAATCGTCCGTATTCTCATACTCATCCAGCCGCAGAAGGCAATCCTTCCTGGTGATGGCGTACGGACTGCAGAAATGAAGGTTTCCGGCATAACTTCTCCCGCCGCAGCCCAGCGCTAAAGACGTGCCGAAGCCACATTCTGAAAACGCCCTTTTACCGCTCCCGCGCACAAACCGGCGCATCGAATCCTGCCTGAACCCGTTTTCCCGCAAAAACCGGCCCGCGCACAGATACTGTGCATAAGCAGCCGCCGGATCCGGCACCACGCCTTTTCGCACAAGCCCTGCTCCATGCTTTACATACAGCGGATATAAAAAGATTTCGTCCGGCTCATACGATAAAGCCTTCGAAAGAGAGGCGCACAGACTTTCCGCCGTCTGCCCCGGAATACCGTAAATAAAATCCACGTTGACGCATGGAAAATCAAACGATTTTAAAAGCGCAAGCGCCTCCATGGCGCGCGCCGCGTCATGTCGCCTTCCAAGCACGGCCAGCTCACGGTCCGAAAAGCTCTGGACGCCCATGCTCACACGCACCGCCCCGGCGCGCCTGATCACCGCAAGCTTTTCCGCCGTCGTCTGATTCGGCGCCGTCTCAATGATAAGTCCCCGATCCGCATGAAAGCAAAAATATGTATCCAGCAGATCAAACATCCGCTCCATCTGCGCTCCCGTCAGAAAAAAAGGCGTGCCGCCGCCGATCACCGCCTCGGAAAACTCCGCTCCATACGGTTTTAACAACGCCGCATACTGCCTGCACTGGCGTTCCACGGCATCCAGATACCGGTCTGCCGCCGCATCCTCCCCCGCCACCGAAAACAGATTGCAATATCCGCATTTTGTCTCACAAAACGGGATGTGCAGATAAAGACCGTGCCCGCCGCCCGCAAACAGAGGGGCGTACTCTTTCAGAGAAAGATTTTCCAGCGGCCGGTAGGCTGTCTTGTGCGGATAACTGTACATATACTGAAGATATGGGTTCTGATACGCCGCTTCCCTTAACTCATCACAAGCCCCCATCTGCTCTGCCTCCTATAAAAAAAAATGCTTATACGGAACCACATTGACCGCCGGATGGCAGATTCCATGAAACTGACACCCGTCCTCCCCGTAACACGTCCCGTGATCCGAACAACAGATGACAAACGTTCTGCCCCGCCTCCGCTTCCAGCCGTCAAACAGTCTTCCGATCTGCCCGTCCGCATACCGAAGCGCCGCCGCATGGCTGTTAAGGCTGTCACGCGAAGCGCCTTCCAGATAAAAATAATTCGGATAATGTATCGCGGACACATTCAGATAAAGAAAAATACGCTTCTCATCATCTGCATTTTCCACCTTTTTCAATATAAAGTCCACCTGGTTTTTTGTACTTTCTCTGACCTGGCACCCAAAGGAAGGATTCCAGTAGCTTTTCTTAAAATATCCCGGAAATACCTTTCCCAAGTCGGAGCGCCTGTCAAAAAAAGACACCCCTCCCACGCACCAGGTATCATAACCGTCCTCCGCCAGCCCTTCCATGATCGTACTGCCGGAAAAGCCATACGCCCCCTCCGGAACCTTCCTCCGGAGTCCGATCGCCGTCGGATAAAACAAAAGCTCCCGCTGCGCCTGATTTTTCACATCGGCCCGGCAGGGCAGAAAACCCGCAAACATGGCGTGATGGGACGGATATGTAAATGTGCCGGGCGCCTGGGCCTTCTGCCAGGGGCCATACCGGTTAAGCGCCGGCGTCCTTTCCGCCGCCTCCTCCTGCACCGCCGCGTCATAGCGAAGGGCGTCCAGGCAGATAAACAGGATATCAGCGCTCCCCACCACCTGCCTCATATCTACCGACACGTTCCCATGACCGGCCGAAGCCAGCGGCAGATGTGGCAAAACCTCTTTTTCTCTTTCCTCTGTCATAAAAGCCCCCCATACGTCAGCCATTCGCGCATCATCCTGGCCTGATGTCGGTAAATCACATTTTCATGAAAAATATCCTGATAAATCAGATCTCCCTGCGCATTCATCTCTATGATTCTGGGTTCCTCGCTCCCCTTCTCCAGTAAAAGGTCGATCCCCGCGCTCCGAAGCCCCGGAAAACACTGCGCCGCCCTTCGGCACAGATCAGAAATCTTCTCCAGAAGCGGCGCGGGCAGGCCAAGCGCATCCGCCCTCAGAGGGCGATTGTTCAGATGCAGATTGGTGACAGGCCCTTTGGACAGCCTCGCCAGAATAAAATCCACTTCCCCCTCCTGCACCACTGCGCGCAGATCATATGACAACCCCCTGTATGCCGTTTTCGCATACCAGCGCTCCACAATACACCCCAGATTTAAAATGCGCTCAAGCAGGAAAAAAATCTCTTCCGGTTTTTCAAAACGCCGGAGCCGCTTTGTATTCACAAGACCGCCACCCCCCGTCCGCATCGCGCAGGTGTAAAGCGCCATCCGCCCGGTCGACGGCTGCCAGCGGAACGCCGACACTCCGGCAGCGCCGGAGCCCTTTACCGGTTTGATAAAAACCTGGTATACCCCCTGCTTTCGCATCCCCTCAAAAAGCCGCTCCATCGACAGCCTGTCCCTGCCATCCGCATCCACATCCACAAGCTCCGTCACCGCCAGTCCGGCAGACGCCAGCCTGTCCTTGCAGGACCGCTTGTCAAGCAGCGCCGCAATTGCAGACGGGTGATTGAAAAACGTCATGTCGCACGGTTCTCCCGCCCGTATCAGCGCCGCAAGCCGGGCGGCATATCCCTGTGTCAGCATGTCCAGCTCGTCAAGCGAAGCGCTTTTCCACAGAGGCGGGTCGATCTTTAAAAAAACCTCTCCGCCGGGCGGGCATGCCAGCCACTCCCATACCCCGCCCCAGTCCACAAACTGAAGCGGGAGTCCCTCCTGCTCAGCCGCCCGCCTTAAGTACACCGTCCGCTTCGTATCGCGGTTACCCAAAAGTACGGCCTGTCTCATTCTGTCAGCATGGCGTTCCGATATATTTCGCCGTCATACTCATCGTCCTCATTCTGCTCGGAAACATCCACCTCAACCGGAAGCGCGCGCAGCTTTTCCATCATCACATCAGACAGATAGTGATAGTGCACATCGAGTTTTCTGATATTCGTCTGCGCCGGTATCTTTTCCAGGAGAAGCGCGCCGCCTTTATCTGTCAGCGTGCCCAGCGACAGATCCAGCGTCTGAATCTGCCCGACATATTTACTGCTGAGCACAATCCGCACCAGTTCGTCCTGTATCTCGCTGTCCACAATCCCAAGGTATTCCAGATTTGGAAAATCC
>CANDFU010000153.1 GCA_947384095.1 uncultured Roseburia sp.
GTGTGAATGTCATTGAGGCTTTCAAAGAAATCGGCGTGGTTGACGATACCTGGCTGCTGGTGACATATGAGCAGTATCAGGAGTACACGGGCGGAAAGTAATGCCGCCGGAAAAGGAGGAAAAAAAGAGCCGGATGGACAAAAAGCATGTGATCGATAAAATAGAGACGGGCAGCATCGCGGAGGAGCTGGGGCTTCCGCCGGGGGATATTCTTATTTCCATAAACGGGACTGTGATCGGCGACGTTTTTGACTACCGTTATCTGATTCACGATGAATTTCTGACGGTGGCGGTGCAGAAAGCGGACGGGGAAGAGTGGGAGCTTGAGATTGAGAAAGACTATGACGAAGATCTTGGGATTGTATTTGAAAACGGGCTGATGGACGAATACCGGTCCTGCCGCAACCACTGCATCTTCTGTTTTATCGATCAGATGCCGGAAGGACTGAGAGAAACGCTTTATTTTAAAGATGACGACGCGAGGCTGTCTTTCCTGCAGGGCAATTATGTGACGCTTACGAATCTCTCGGAGGACGATATCGGGCGCATTATCACATACCGGCTTGCGCCGATCAATATTTCCGTGCAGACGACAAACCCTGCGCTGCGGTGTGAGATGTTAAACAATCGTTTTGCGGGGGAGGCGCTGAAAAAAATAGACCGCCTTTTTGAGGCCGGGATCGCGATGAACGGGCAGATCGTGCTCTGCAAGGGTATCAACGATGGGGAGGAACTCGACCGCTCCATCAGAGATCTGGTGAACTACTGCCCTTATATGGAGAGTGTGTCTGTCGTCCCGGTCGGACTGACAAAATATCGCAAAGGCCTGTATCCGCTTGCGCCGTTTTCGAAGGAGGATGCAGAAAAAGTACTTGCGCTGATTCACGGGTGGCAGAACGTCTGCATGGAACGCCATGGAACACATTTTGTCCATGCGAGCGACGAGTGGTATCTTCTGGCCGGCCGGGAGCTGCCGCCGGGGGAGAATTATGACGGTTATCTGCAGCTTGAGAACGGGGTCGGGATGCTGCGGCTTCTGATCGATGAGTTTGCGGAAGCGCTCGCGGAGCACGCGGCAGGGGATGCGGCAGAGCGCGGCAGGGGCGATGCGGCGGGAGGCCGCAGACTCTCCATCGCGACCGGGTTTCTGGCCGCCCCGTTTTTAAAAAAGCTTGCGGACGAATACAGTAACGTATTTCCGGGGACTGAGATTGTCGTCTATCCGATCCGCAATGATTTTTTCGGGGAACGGATTACCGTGGCCGGACTTCTGACCGGAAGGGATATTGCTGCACAGCTTAAGGGCAGGCAGCTCGGAGAACGATTGCTTCTGCCCTGCAGTGTGCTTAAGGAGGGGGAGGATGTCTTTCTGGACGACATGACGCTCGCGGAGCTTAAAATGGCTTTACAAGTAGAAATAGATATTGTAAAATCAAGCGGTCGGGATTTGTTCCTTTCCATGCATGGCAGATAAGGAAGGCCCTGCGTCAGTTTTCAGATGAATATCCATGCCGCTGGCACGGGTATCGCCATGGATGAGAGGGGGTTTTTGTGTGCCTCCGGCGGATGCACACGGCCCGCGGAGCGGACTGGCGCAGGCTGATTATAAGTGACACAGCTATCAGAATTGCATACCTGCACATTTTTTGCCGGGTGCGGGGACAGAAAAGGGGAAAAGAAAATGAGCAGACCAGTAGTGGCGGTAGTAGGCCGCCCGAATGTGGGCAAGTCCACTCTGTTTAATGCGCTCGCGGGCGAGCGCATTTCGATCGTTGAGGATACGCCGGGTGTGACGAGGGACCGCATTTATGCGGATGTAAGCTGGCTTGACCACGATTTTACATTGATAGATACCGGGGGAATCGAGCCGGAGAGCAAGGATATCATTCTCTCGCAGATGCGGGAGCAGGCGGAGATCGCGATCGCGTCGGCCGACGTGATTATCTTTCTGACGGACGTAAGGCAGGGGCGGCAGGACGCCGACTCCAAAGTGGCCGATATCCTGCGCCGTTCCGCCCGGCCGGTGGTGCTTGTCGTCAACAAGGTGGACAGCTTTGAAAAGTTTATGCCGGACGTCTATGAGTTTTATAATCTGGGCATGGGCGATCCGTTTCCGGTCTCGGCTTCCTCACGGCTGGGGATCGGGGATATGCTCGACGAGGTGATCCGTCATTTTCCGGAATACCGGAAAGAAAAGGCGGAGGACGACCGGACGAAGGTCGCTATCATCGGGAAGCCGAATGTGGGGAAGTCTTCCCTGATCAATAAGCTGGCGAACGAGGATCGCGTGATCGTTTCGGATATCGCCGGGACGACGAGGGATGCGATTGACACGGATATCCGGTACAATAAAAAAGAGTATGTTTTTATCGACACGGCAGGACTGCGCCGCAAGAATAAAATCAAAGAAGAAATCGAACGCTATAGTATTATCCGTGCGGTGACGGCGGTGGAGCGCGCCGACGTCTGCGTGATCGTTATCGACGCGAAAGAGGGCGTCACGGAGCAGGACGCCAAGATTGCCGGGATCGCGCATGGGAGAGGCAAGGGCGTTATTATCGCTGTCAATAAGTGGGATGCCATCGAAAAAGATGACCGTACCATTTATCGGCACACGGAACGTATCCGCCAGATTTTAAGCTTTATGCCCTACGCTGAGATCCTGTTTATCTCCGCCAGATCGGGCCAGCGGCTCCACAGGCTGTTCGAGCTGATTGACGTCGTGGTCGAGAATAACAGCCAGAGGGTGGGGACGGGGGTGCTCAATGAGATCATCTCGGAGGCCGTGGCCATGCAGCAGCCGCCGTCCGATAAGGGAAAGCGGTTAAAGATTTATTACACGACGCAGATCGGGGTAAAGCCGCCGACGTTTGTTGTGTTTGTGAACGATAAGGAACTGATGCACTTTTCTTATCTGCGTTATCTGGAAAACCGGATCCGCGACACCTTTGGCTTCAGAGGGACCGCACTGAAATTTATTATTCGGGAGAGGAAGGATAAAAAGTCATGACAATGGCAAGAATCATAGCGCTGGCAGTGGGTTATTTTCTCGGAATCTTTCAGACCGGATATTTTTATGGGAAAAAGCACGGGATTGATATCCGTACGCAGGGGAGCGGCAACGCCGGCACCACCAACACGCTGCGCGTTTTAGGCTGGAAGGCGGGGGCCGTGACATTTGCAGGGGATCTGTGCAAGGCAATCCTGGCGGTCGTGATCATTCACTTTCTGTACCGGGGACGCTATCCGGGCGCAGTCGGCGTGCTGGAGTTATACGCCGGGTTCGGCGCGGTGCTGGGGCACAATTTTCCGTTTTATCTGAAGTTTCAGGGGGGAAAGGGGATTGCCTGCACTTCCGGCATGATTCTGGCTGTCTGCCCGATGGCCGCGCCGCTCTGCCTTGTTTTGTTTATCGGTGCGGTGGCGTTTACGCGTTATGTATCGCTGGGTTCCATCCTGGTCGTCATCGCCTTTCTGATCCAGGTGGTTTTGTTCGGCCAGTACGGTTTTCTGTCTGTGGACGCGGATTATCTCATGGAATTTTATATTGTCAGCGCCTGCTTTACGGCGATGGGTTTATGGCGGCACAGGGCGAATATCGGGCGTCTTTTAAGTGGAACGGAAAATAAATTCGGTATGAAAAAATAAAAGGAGGCAGGAGATGGCAAAGGCAGCGGTGATCGGCGCGGGAAGCTGGGGAACGGCGCTCTCCCTTGTACTGCACACAAACGGGCATAAGGTGACGGTCTGGTCCGTGATGGAGGACGAAATCCGGATGCTTAAGGAGCGGCATGAGCATGTGGAGAAGCTTCCGGGGGTTAAGCTCCCTTCGGATATGACATTTACGACTGAGCTTGCGGCTGCGGTGGAGGGGAAGGATTATCTCATCCTGGCGGTCCCCTCGGTTTTTACGCGGAGCGTGGCGAAAAATATGGCGCCTTATGTGAAAAGGGGGCAGGTCATTGTCTGCGTGGCAAAAGGGATTGAGGAGGATACGCTGCTCACGCTTTCGGAAGTCGTCGCGCAGGAGATTCCGGCGGCCGAGGTGGCAGTGATGTGCGGACCGAGCCATGCGGAGGAAGTTGGCGCGGGGCTGCCGACCACGGTTGTTGCCGGCGCAAAGAAAAAGTCGGTGGCGTTTGGCGTGCAGGATCTTTTTATGAATGAGGTTTTCCGGGTCTACAGCAGCCCGGACGTCCTGGGAATGGAGCTGGGCGGTTCCCTTAAAAATGTGATCGCGCTTGCGGCGGGCATGGCCGACGGGCTGGGGTTCGGCGACAATACGAAAGCGGCGCTGATTACGCGCGGAATCTCGGAAATCGGCCGTCTGGCCCTTAAAATGGGTGCAAAATACGAGACGCTGAGCGGGCTGACTGGCATCGGGGATCTGATTGTGACCTGTGAAAGCCGGCACAGCAGAAACCGCAGGGCGGGCATGCTGATCGGGCAGGGCTGTTCCATGCAGCAGGCGATGGACGAGGTAAAGATGGTCGTGGAAGGCGTATATTCAGCGAAAGCTGCCGCTGCCCTGGCCGAAAAGTATGGCGTGGACATGCCGATCATCGGTGAGGTCAATCATGTGCTTTTTGAAGGGAAATCTGCAAAGGAAGCGGTTCTTGAACTGATGCTGCGCGACAAGAGAGCCGAGCACGGCAGCCTGGAGTGGGAGGAATAGGAAACGAATGAGGGTAGAGATCAGAAAATTGTGCGGTTCCGCCGTGCTTCCGGCAAGAGGAAGCGGGGAGGCGGCCGGGTATGACTTATGCGCCAGTCTTTCCGCCCCGTTAGAAATCGGCCCGGGGGAGACCGTAAAGGTGGGAACAGGGCTTGCCCTGGCGATACCGAAAGGGTATTTCGGCGGGATTTTTGCGCGCAGCGGGCTTTCGACAAAGCAGGGGCTGCGCCCGGCAAACTGTACCGGGGTCGTGGATTCGGATTACCGCGGGGAGGTAATCGTTGCGCTGCACAATGATTCGGCCGGGCCAAGGACGGTTGTGCCCGGCGAGCGGATAGCGCAGCTCATCCTTCTGCCGTATCTTGCGGCGGAATTTGACGAGGTAGAGGAGCTGGATGAGACGGCCCGGGGGGCGGACGGGTTCGGTTCCACCGGCTGAGAAAGTCGTTGACAACAGGGACGGATAATGCTATGCTTTGAAAAAGCAGTGATACATAGTTTAGGATAGAGGTTGCGTGTTTTAAGAGTAGCACAGTGGATGCGGCAGGCGCAGGGGAAGCGATGCAAAAGGAGAACACGCCGAAAGGACAGGGCGCCTGACGCCATGTTTCTTGGGCATAGGGCGAACAGCTTTATGACTGTCATCTGTGATCGTGGATGGGGCGCTATCGGTTTTGGGCGGATG
>CANDFU010000154.1 GCA_947384095.1 uncultured Roseburia sp.
AACACTATAACCTACACTCTTTCCCTACACGACGCTCTTCCGATCTAGAATCCCCCAAGCGGCCCCATCAGCATGGCAGCCATCAGCATCGTGATATCGGTATTGCTCATAATGGCGCCGATGACGGCGATTGCTCCCACAACGCGCCCGCGGTCGCCGCCGATCATACGCCCTCCGGTGGAAGCGATCAGCACCGGAATCAGATACGTCAGCATCGGGCCGACCATACTGTTAAATCCCTCATTCGGGATCCATCCGGTATCAATAAACAGCGCGGCGAGAAAACCAAAGGCAATCAGGGCCCCGATGTTCGGCATCACCATTCCGGATAAAAATTTACCAAAGCGTTGTACCTTATTTTTCATGACATATCCTCCTCAACTGGGTCTGTCAATAATCAAAATGGCCTACAGAACCTGGATGTCATACTTCCTGCACTCCGCAAGAAGCTCTTCCGGCAGTTTTCCGTCGGAGACGATGACATCGATATCCTTTAATCCGCAGACGCAGAAACTGCATTTCACCCCGATCTTGGAAGAATCCATCAAAAGAATCACCTGCTCGGCCTGGCGGATGGCCGTCTGCTTTAAAATGGCCTCATCGCTGATGCCACAGGTAAAACCAGCCGAGGGGTGATAGCCGGTGATCCCCAGAAAAGCCTGATGGAAATTGACTCTCTCCAATTCCCTGATCGCAGAATAGCCAAATACGCTCTGGCTGTAGCGGTTCAGCTTTCCGCCCGGAAGCATCACGGTCGGCGAAGAAAGATTTGCCAGTTCAATCGCACAGCTTAAACCGGTCGTATAGATAAGGTTTGACTGGTCGTAAAACAGGCGTGCAAACATGGTAGCCGTGCTGCCGGAGTCCAGATAAACGGTAGTGTCCTCCCGCAGCAGCGTCAGCGCCTTCTCCGCAATGATCTGTTTCTCAGAGATATTACGGACGGATTTGCGGTTGAGAAAATCATCCGTGCCGATGATGACCTGCACCGATTTTGCGCCCCCGTGAATGCGCAGAATCCGCTTTGCCTCGTCCAGGAGTTTTAAATCCGTGCGCAGCGTCATCTCGGACACATTGGGAAATGCCTCTTTCATCTCCGAAAAACTGACGGTTCCTCTTTCGTTGATCAGTTCTACGATCGCATTTCTGCGTGTTTCCATCGAATCCATGGCAGACTACTCACCGATAAAATGCGCCAGAAGGTATTCTTCCGCCTCCGGGCACCACAGCCCCTGATGAGCATCCACAATATCCGCCAGCTCCTGTAACCTTTCGTTCCCCTCGGCCTCTCCTTTTGCGCGCAGATCGGACAGCGCCGTCAGCGGCATTGTAAGATGCGTATAGATCAGCTTTTTGCCGCCCGGAATCTTCGGAAGATTCAATGTCGTCTCCGCAACGGCATCCAGCCCTCCGATATGCGTTACCATGACGGCCGGATTGATGCGGCCCGCTGCAGTCAGTTTTAAGGACTCGATCATATCATCCGTATTGCCTCCGGTGGTTCCCATCACATGTGTGGAATTGTAGTGCACATCGTAGAAATTCATCGTCGCACTGAATTTGTTGTCCGTCGGGCCGGCAAAGAAATTAAGGCAGCCGTCCCGCCCCAGAATATCGCTGGACTGTTTTACGACGGCGGCAACCGGCGCATAGCACAAAACATCGTCATATCCGGTTCCACCGGAAATCTTCATCAGCTCCGCCACCGGATCTTCACAGCTGCCGGTATTGACAAAGTGAAGCGCGATCCCCTCTTTTGCAGCCTCCGCGGGCGGAAACAGTGTTGCGGCACGGTCGAGACGCTCCTGATTTAAATCCGTCACAACAACCATGGACGGACGGACGTCACGGTGAAGCGCATACGTCAACGCCCCCAGCCCCATCGGGCCCGCGCCCGCCATAATCGCCAGTTTACCGCCTTCCTTAATGCCCATCTGATGCGTATAAACCCCCATCTGCGTGTGATAAGCGGCATTAAACGCTCCGATGCTGCAGGACATCGGTTCTGCCAGGGACGCCTCATAGTAAGCCCTGCCATTGTACTCCAGCAGGCAGCCCAGCTCCATTACCTCCGCCGGGATAATGCAGTAAGTCGCATCCCCTCCGAAAAACTCATAGGAATATCCCGGGCTCCACATCGTTCCCTTATAATTTAACGCCGGCTGCAATGTAAATTTCATTCCCGGTTTAAAGGTATCCTGATGATTTCTGCCGACTTTTACAATATCCCCCGCAAATTCGTGTCCCATAATCGCCGGATGCTCCGCCACATCGTCGTGCACGCGCTTATGCGCCGGGCCTAAAATGGCGCACTTATAAGTCGACATACAGATACTGTCGGACACGACTTTTACCAGTATCTCATCGTCAGTGATTTCCGGAAGTTCAAACTCCTCAAGTCTTAAATCATTTGCCGCATGTAATCTCACGCCTTTTGCTTTCATAAATAATGCCCCTTTCTTTCCCTCATATTATAAAGACATTGCGTCTTCGGTTTCCCTTTTCCAGCGCCCGCGTCATATCCTCTGAAATACGACTCCGGGCATCAGTTCCTTTATCGTGTCATATTCCGCCGCCTGCGTCCCGCTGCACATCACGTTTGCCGCCCCCGTCGCCGTTGACAGCCGGACGGTATCCTCAAGAGACATACCGGATTCTTCCGCAACGGCGAGTGCCGCCACAACGCTGTCCCCCGCACCGACCGTACTTCCGACAGGAACCTTAAGCCCCTCCGCGTAGACCGTCTCATCCGCCGTCACATAGAGCGCGCCCTCGCCGCCCATCGAGACGACGATCTTTTTGATCCCGTGCTCTGCCATCAGCTCCCGCGCCGCCTCCTTCAGCTCTTCCGGCGTCTTAAGCGTTCTTTTCAGCAGCCCGGAAAGCTCATGATTGTTCGGCTTGATCAGATACGGCGACGCCTCGATACCGGCTGCCAGAAGCTCCCCGTCGGCGTCAAGAAACACCCTCGCCCCCGCATCGGCGCACGCCTTCACCCAGGTACGGTACGTATCCTTCGGCGCCCCCTTGGGAAGGCTTCCAGAGAGAACCACGATGTCGTTTTCTCCCAGCATTGCCAGAAGCCCCGCGAGCACATGATCCAGGATTTCCCCGGAGACTGTGACGCCCGGCTCATTGATATCCGTATTGGTGTGATTCACCGGGTCAATGATCTTTAAATTGGTCCGCGTCTCCCCTTCGACAAACCGGAAACTGGTTTCCAGCCCCATGGCCTGCAGCGATGCCTGGATAGCCTGCCCGGTATCCCCGCCGAGAATCCCCGTGGCGATGCTTTTGCCGCCCAGCCGGTCAATCACCTTGGAGACATTAATGCCCTTCCCTCCCGGATCGGTCCGCATCTCCGTAATACGGTTGACGCTGTCGATCGTCAGTGACGGAATCTCGACTGTTTTGTCCAGCGCCGGATTCAGTGTGACAGTGTAAATCATAAAACAACCTCCTTCCAAACTTTTGATTCAACAGTCATCATTCTTTTGAATCAACAACCTTGATTCTATATTATCACCTTTTTGTAAAATGTCAAGCATTATTTTATTGAAATAACAAAAAAACATCACAGGAAACTTTTATTTCAAAAGTTTCCTGTGATGTTTGTCGTCCAACTCAGCAAAGTAACCAGGCACAGGCTTCCCCCGCGTTCAGTCACTGGGCATTTACATTCATCTTCAGCTTGACTCTGACAATCCGCACCACCGACTCATTGATCCGCTCTTCAGACAATGTCCCGCTGCCGACTGCCGCGAGAACGCCGTCATAGGCCGTCTTGTAATCCTGCGGCATCAGAATCAGATCGGCTCCTGCACCGATCGCAGCCACCGCGGCCTCATCTGCCTTATAGCCCGCCGTGATTGCGCTCATATCCATCCCGTCTGTGATCACAATGCCATCATACCCCATCTGTCCACGCAGGACTTCCGTGATCATCTTAGACGAAAGGGACGCCGGCGTACTGTCTCCCGTGATATTCGGCAGTGAAATATGTCCCACCATGATAAAAGCCGCGCCGGAATCAACTGCGCGCTGAAACGGTACAAGCTCCGATGCCGTCAGCTCCTCTAAAGATTTCTCTGACGACACGGCCCCCTGATGGGAATCTCCCGACACGCCCCCGTGCCCTGGAAAATGCTTTACAACCCCGTATATGCCCTGCTCCGCCAGGCCTGCAAGCTCAGCCGCCGCCATATCCGCCACCACGGCGGGATCAGAACCAAAAGAACGGTTTCCGATCACGGATCCCGGGTCAGTCAGTACATCGGCCACCGGCGCAAAATTGACGTTAAAACCGAGTTCTTTCAGATAACCGCCGATCGTCGTCCCCACATTTTTCGCATTCTGTACATCCCCGGTGGCTCCGACCGCACTCATATCCCCCACATTTGCAATTCCGAAACTGGCGTTTGACGCTATTCTCGCCACGCTTCCGCCTTCCTCATCTACGCCCAGGAAGATCGGCAGACCGGTCCGCTCCTTTGACATCGCCGTCATCTTCGTCATCATATCCAGTGTCTGAGGCCCGTTCAAGAGATTTTCCGACATATAGATCAGGCCGCCGACCGGCCGGTCGTTGTACGCGCTCCGCGTTTTATCCCCCGCCACCGTGACGCCGCCATATCCCGTCAGCGCGTTCGGCGTGATCACAAACATCTGCGCCACCTTATCCTCCAGCGACATGCCCGCCACAAAATCAATGGCCTGCTGTGTTTCCGGATCGATGACGGGATCCGTGACCTCTGGCTGCACCGGTTCCTCTCCCACGGCCACCGGATCCGTCCCGGCCGGCTGCTCCGTCTCCGTCTCCCCGGGCTGCTCCTCCGGCGGTTTGTCTTTCAGGACAAACCGGTTCAGCGCAAACACACCGGCCGCAATCAGCAGAATGAAAAACAACAGCATCAGAAAAAAAACAATCACTGCATTTTTCGTATCCCGCTCTCGTTTTTGTTTTCTCTCTTCCCGGTTCATATATTTCCTCTCTCCGTAAAATAAATTCTGAGGTTAAATGTGCATCTTCCTCCATTTTCCGCGTCTGTAAAAAATAAACGTGGCAACGGCGCCAATCACCCAGGAGGTGAGCAGAGAAATAAAAATACATTCCTCCCTTCCGTTCGGAAACTCCGCACTTCTGGTCAGAAACGCAATTCCGTAAGCAATCGGCACGCGCACGAAAATCGTGGTGACGATCGAGATCCACATCGGCGTCATCGTGTCACCGGCTCCGCGCATTACGCCGGAAAGGCTCTGCGTGACTGCCATCGCGATATAGCCGAAGGCGAGAATCCCCATCATATCACGGCTTAAGCGCACTAACTCGGGCGTACTCG
>CANDFU010000155.1 GCA_947384095.1 uncultured Roseburia sp.
GGGAGGATGAGTATGAAGGTTCAGCAAAGTATGACACTTATGGAGAAGCTTTCCATTCTGGCGGATGCCGCGAAGTATGATGTGGCCTGTACTTCCAGCGGGGTTGACCGGAGCGGGGACAAAAAGAATATGGGGAATTGTCTTGCCGCCGGGTTGTGCCATACTTTTGCCGCAGACGGCAGATGCGTTTCACTGCTCAAGATTTTGTTTACAAATGAATGTATTTTCAATTGTGCGTATTGCCAGAACAATTGCAATTCCGATGTCCCGCGCGCATCGTTTACTCCGGATGAGGTCTGTACGCTGACGATGGAGTTTTACCGGAGGAATTATATCGAAGGCTTATTTTTAAGTTCGGGAATCCTGATCAGTCCGAATTATACGATGGACCTGATCTGTCAGACGTTGTATCGCCTTCGGAATACGCATCACTTTGGCGGATATATCCATGTCAAAGCGATTCCCGGCGCTGATCCGCTGCTGATCGAGAAGGCCGGGTTTCTGGCGGACCGCATGAGCATCAATCTGGAACTTCCGACAGCGGAGGGATTAAAAAAGCTTGCTCCCTACAAATCACGCGGCACCATCTTAAAGCCGATGCGCCAGATTCAGAGCGGGATTGCAGAGAACCGGAACGAGGTTGCCGTTTATCGCAAAGCGCCCAGATTCGTTCCTGCCGGACAGAGTACACAGATGATTATCGGCGCGACTCCGGAGAGCGATTTTCAGATTATGAGTGTTGCAGAGGCGCTCTATCAGAATTTTAGCTTGAAAAGGGTATTTTATTCTGCCTTTATCAATGTAAATCAGAACGCACAGCTTCCGGTGCTCCCCGGCGGCCCGCCCCTTTTGCGGGAACACCGCCTATATCAGGCGGACTGGCTGCTGCGCTATTATCATTTTACGGTAGATGAGCTGCTTTCAGAGGAGCGGCCGGACTTTAATATCTATCTGGATCCAAAATGTGACTGGGCGATCCGGCATCTGGAGATTTTTCCTGTGGAGATCAACCGTGCCGCTTACCGTACGCTGCTGCGCGTTCCCGGTATCGGATATAAATCGGCGGAGCGCATTGTAAAGGCGCGCAGGACCAGCAGGCTGGATTTCCCGGATCTGAAGAAAATCGGTGTTGTGTTAAAGCGTGCGCTCTATTTTATCACCTGCTCGGGCAGGATGATGTACAACACAAAGCTGGACGAGGATTATATCTGTTCCAGCCTTATGGCAGACCGCACACAGATTCCAAAGGAGATAAGAGAGGGTGGTTATCGGCAGATTTCTCTGTTTGACACAGATCTGGCCATTGATCAATCCTGACAGGAGGGAGTTATGTATATTTTTATCTGTGAGGACAGTCTGGAGGGCATTCTGACCGGGGTATATGACGCGTGTTCCGGCGGGCTGGGACATCGTAACATTCATCTTGTTTCCAGCGAGCCGGAAAACTATGAGCTGTTTTGCGAATATATTACAGTTTCGCCGTCCGGGGAGAAGGCAGAGAAAGTTATAAATACGATTCTTTCCCGTTTCGGGAGGCCGTTTTATGAATCGATATATCAGGCGGCTATGTCGGGGGAAAAGCAGGAAGGGAAGAAGATGGATAAGGCGGATGCGATTTATGAGACAATCCTTCTGGCGTTGGCGTGGGGGGATGGGCAGAAGGTGCTGTTGTCTCTGGGGGAGCCTTGCGTGTACCGCGTTTTTGAACTCTGCAGAAGGACGAATCGGGAAGCCTGTCATCATCTACAGTTTTTAAGATTTTCGGAGCTGGAAAACGGTGTGTTGTTTGCCATAATACATCCGAAGGATCATATTCTGCCGTTTTTAGCGGAACATTTTTCAGACCGGCTTCCGCAGGAGAATTTTCTGATTTATGATGAAACACATCAGCTGGCTGCCGTTCACAAGGCGCTGAAAGGATATCTGCTGGTAGGTGCCGGGGAACTGGACCTTGTAAAAATAAAACAGTATTCCAGGGATGAGCTGGAATACCGAAAGCTCTGGCTCGCTTTTTTTGACCACATTGCAATTGATTCCCGGCGGAATCCGTCTCTGCAGATGCAGATGATTCCCAAGAGATACTGGGCGGACACGCCGGAATTGTCACGTTATCTGTGAGGGCTGTGCCCCGATGCGTCATGTCACGGCCCTGGAAAAGAGGCGCATTGCGTTTTCCCATGTGGCTTTTTCCACTTCGGAGGGGGAGATTTCTTTTATCTCTGCGATTTTTTCGGCCACATAAGGCAGATAGGAAGATTCGTTCCTCTTACCGCGGTATGGCTCCGGCGCCATGTAGGGACAGTCGGTTTCCAGAAGAATACGGGAGAGGGGTATGGCCTGTACGGTTTCTTTTAGTTTTTTTGCATTTTTGAATGTCACGACGCCGCCCACGCCGATATAATAGCCTAGTTTTATGTATCTGAGCGCCTGTTCGGCGGAGTAGGAGTAGCAGTGGATCACACCGCAGCCGTCGGCGGAGGGAGACCAGCTTCCCGCGTCGCTGATAATCTGCATGGTGTCTGCAGCGGCATCGCGGGAGTGGATGATGACGGGGAGGCCTGCATCTTTTGCCAGATGCATCTGTCGGCGGAACCAGCGTCGCTGCGTTTCCTGTATGGACGGATCCTTTTCCCAGTAGTAGTCCAGGCCGATTTCCCCGACAGCCACGACCTTTTTTTGCCGAGTCTGTTGTCTTAACCATAAGAAACTTTCTTCATTCAGATCGGCGATATCGCCTGGATGGACGCCGACGGCGGCATATATGGGGTCATATCGTCCCGCCAGGGCGAGTGTCGTTTTTGTTGTTGCGATCGAAGCGCCCACATTGATAATCTTGCCGATTCCTTTTTCTGGTAGTTTGGAGAGAAGCGTATTCCGGTCGGAGGCGAATTGTTCGTCATCATAATGCGCGTGTGTATCAAAGATCATGACGGCCCGGTTCCTTTCTTTTTTTTCTGTTTCTGTCAGCACGTTTACGATAACGCAGAAGCAGGAAAATTGCAAGTGCGCAAATGCCTGCTGCGCCGATTGCGTAGATGGCCGGATTTTGTTCTGACGGGAGGGTTACCATGGCGAATGCCGCTCCATACGGGATGGAAGCCGTCACATAACTGCCGTCTGTCTGAGTCGAAGCCTCATTCCATTTTCCGTCTGTCTCAATCCATAATTGTATGCGTTCTGCATCCTCCGGAATATAAAAATGCCCTTCAAGTGTTTCGTAGTTCTTTTCCGGGCTGTCGGAAAGAGTCCAGCTATATGCATAGGCGATGCTGCTTTCTTCTTTTGGGAGTTCTGGCCCGTCTGTTTTTTCCAGACATAGTTTTGTATCGCTGTAAAATTCCCCTATGGCTAAAAACAGGCTTTTCCCGTCTGCTGCCGTTTCCGCGGATGCGATGCTTTCTGTCCACGGGATATACTCCGCTGTCACTGTGAGATTGCGGTTGATATTTTTCAATGTGTTCTCTTCCGGCCAGATGACATAACATCCTTCCTTTTCGGGAGCGTCCGGATAATTTTCTTTTTGGAGACTGCCTCCATATGATACGGTTTTTTCACTCAGTACGTTTTCATCTGCCATAAAAGTCACTGTCACTTTTTCAAAACCTTTTGGCGTGTGCTCCATTGCCATGATTTCTTCGTAGCTTTTCCGCTCTGCCGCACCGGCATAGCTGATGTTATCGATTCCTTCCGGTCCGCCTCCTGTAAAATAGTTATCTTTTGCCGTTCCGTCTTCTGTCAGATTGCCTGCGATGCCGCCGCTGCATTCACCGGCGCCTTCGATCGAGCTGGCGCTGATGCTGTCCTTGATTGTACAGCCGCTGCCTGCGATACCGCCGACATAATCAATTCCGGAGACATTGCACATGCTGTAGGTGTTCTGTATTGCCGCGGAGCTTTTTCCCGCGATACCGCCCAGGTAACTTCCCGCATCAGATGTGATCTGTCCGTATCCCTGTCCGTCATAGATAAAACCGAGCTCCTGCAGACCTGTGATCCCGCCGGCGCAGTTCTTTTTTGCGGTGACGCTGCCGTAGTTGACGCAGTGGATAATCACACCGTTTATGGTGGAACGGAGGGTGATATTTGTCGTGTCGGCCAGGTCAAGATCAAATTCGGGATCGGCCTCATATTCTATATTCATGGTTCCGGCGATTCCGCCGGTATTTAAGTCGCCGTTTATATTTCCATGGTTGACGCAGCCGGAGACCACGCCGTCGGTGTTCTCCGCTGTCTCGATAGAGGAAATATCCTCTACATATGCTTCGTCTCCCATAAGGACACCTAAGTCCCCGCTGATGGAATCTGCAATCTGGCTGATCTGGCCTGCGGCACTGTCGATTCCGTTTGAAATTGACTGCATTCCGGAATCAAGCGTGTCCACCAGATTTTTTACGTCATTAAGAGCTGCCTGATTATTCATCTGGTTCGAGACATTGTCAGCCAGGTTTCTGGCCGCCTGCCCTGTATCTGAAAAACTCCCCTCAAAGTTTCCAAGATTTTCGTTGATCGAACCGAGATTGCCATTGATATCATCAGCACTGCCATGTATGACCCCGAGATAATTCTGTATATATGAAACCTGACGGTCTATGGCCGCGACAAGGGACGAAATACTGTCCCGGTCCGCTCCGTTCTGCAGCTGACCGGTAATGCTGTTGATCAGGTTCTGCGTGGAACCTGCGGTGTCCGGCAGGAGATTCTGCAAGGTGGAGAGGTTATCGTTTATGATTCCCAGATTGTACGTGATCGCGTTTACATGTTCTTCCGTAAGCTCCTGGTTGGAATTCTGGATTTCCTGAATATTGCGCAGTGCCGTGTTAATCTGATTGATATATTCCTGTGCCTGCGGATAGTCCTGCGAGACAGCCTGTGATAGAGCATTCAGATTGCCGGAAACGGAATTCATGGAAGCCGAATATTGATTCATCAGGCTGTCTGCATACTGTTTTGTCTTTGCCGATGTGGAACGCATGGAAGAGGAAATGCCGTTTATCGTCTGGTTCAGGCGGTTGATTTCTTCCCGTGTCTGGTCTACCTTGTCCTTCATATACTCTGATTCTATATATGGAAGCGCCTGCCCCACGATACCGCCGACATCTTTACGGCCATATACATTGCCTTCGTTTATGGAAGAGGAGATCAGGCCGTTTTGTTTTCCCGCGATGCCGCCGACGTTGTAGCCGGTATGCTTTAAACCGACTACTCCGGTATTTTTGCAATTGGTAATGATGCCTTCGGAGCTTCCTGCAATGCCGCCTGTATGATTGCGCGTTATCATGTTTTGCGTAAGGTTGAAGGAGCCGATATAGATCGGAAGAGCGTCGTGTAGGGAAAGAGT
>CANDFU010000156.1 GCA_947384095.1 uncultured Roseburia sp.
AATACACCGATCTCGTTCGTGGAGCCGAAACGGTTCTTGACACTGCGCAGGATACGATAGGATGCATGTCTGTCCCCTTCAAAATAAAGCACCGTATCCACCATATGCTCCAAAACCCTTGGTCCGGCCACCGTTCCTTCCTTTGTTACATGCCCGACGATAAAAACCGGGTTTCCCAGTCCTTTTGCCAGCTGTAAAAAAACATTTGTCGCCTCTCTTACCTGAGATACGCTGCCGGGCGCCGCCGAGATCTCCTCCTGATACATTGTCTGGATGGAGTCGATGATCGTTATGTCCGGTATGAGGCGGCGGATGGTCTCTTCGATAACACCGAGGTTTGTCTCACACAGAAGAAAAAGATTTTCATCAAATTCTCCGATGCGGTTCGCCCTGATCTTGATCTGCTTTAAGGACTCCTCTCCGGAAATATAGAGCACCTTCCTGCCATCCAGGGCCATATAACGACAGACCTGCAAAAGAAGCGTCGATTTCCCGATTCCGGGATCTCCGCCCACCAAAATCAGGGAGCCCGACACAATGCCGCCTCCCAATACTCTGTCCAGTTCCTTCATATGCGTAGACATTCTCTCTTCATCCTGTAAGACAATCTCGGAAAGGCGGGAAGGTTTTCCGTTTTCCTTCTCCGCCTGCCTTACCGCACCCGAACCGGAAGATTTTGTCCTGATCTTTTCTTCCACAAAGGTATTCCATTCCCGACAGCCCGGACACTGCCCCATCCATTTTGAGGATTCATACCCGCAGCTCTGACAATAGAATACCGTTGTTGTTTTCGCTTTTGCCATAAACTCTCTTACCTGGTGACTTTTACACTGACCTCACCGCTTCCGGCAAGCTCCACGCTGAGATTCAGCTTTCCGCCCAGATTTGTTTTCATTCTGCCGGTATTCTCGCCGTCGATGAAAACGTCATATTCCGTTTCGTCTTCCAGACCTATCGTAATCTGAGCATCTTCGTCGCCTTCCACCTGAAAGCTGACGCCGTTCTCCTTTTCCACAAAATGACTGACACTCGTTCCGGGTACGGATTCATAGGCGAACAGACCGTTCTTTTCAAGCTTCGTAATGCTCTTATAAGTCTTCACCTTCCACAGATCCCCGGCATGCTCGAAGTTTTCCACCTTTGCCTTTACATCCAGCCTGTGATTGCCAAAACTGATTGCTCCGTTTTCCTCTGCACGAATTAATTCTTCCACGATAGCCATTGCTGTTTCCTCCTGCGTTCTTTATATTATCTTATTCGCGTACCTTATAAACTACTTTTTTATTCTTCAATACGGCGGATACCTTATCTCCGCCCCTGATTGCTCCGGACAGAATCTCTTCCGCAAGCGTATCCTCGATCTCTGTCTGGATCGCACGCTTCATCGGCCTTGCTCCCATCTTTGCATCCGTATATTTCTCCACAATATATTCTTTCAGCGCAGGAGACACCGACAGCTCGATATCCATCTGCTTTCTGCATCTTGTGACAAGATTTTTCGACAGCATCGTTACGATCTGCTTCATATTGTCGCGGTTTAACGGATGGAAAACCATGATTTCATCGATTCTGTTGATGAATTCCGGCTTAAAGATCCTTTTCACCTCTTCCATGACATTTTCCTTCATCTTGTCATAATTCTGCTTCTCTGAATTATTCGAAGAAAAACCGAGGTTCTTCGGTTCCATAATCCGCTGCGCGCCGGCATTGGAAGTCATGATCAGAATCGTATTCTTAAAGCTTACCTTCCGCCCCTTGGAATCCGTGATATGCCCGTCGTCGAGCACCTGAAGCAGAATGTTGAAAACATCCGGGTGGGCTTTTTCTATTTCATCAAACAGCACGACGGAATAAGGGTTTCTTCTTATTTTCTCACTGAGCTGTCCACCTTCCTCAAATCCGACATAGCCCGGAGGGGAACCGATCATCTTGGAAACGGAATGTCCCTCCATATATTCCGACATATCGACACGAATCAGCGCATTTTCCGAACCAAACATCGCCTCTGCCAGCGCCTTGCTCAACTCCGTCTTGCCGACGCCGGTAGGTCCCAGAAAGAGAAATGAACCGATCGGTCTGTTCGGGTCCTGCAGGCCGACGCGGCCTCTCCGCATGGCTCTTGCCACGGCCTTCACCGCTTCTTCCTGCCCGATAACGCGTTCATGCAGAATTGATTCCAGCTTTAAAAGCCGTTCCGACTCCTTTTCCGCCAGTTTTTGAAGCGGAATCTTCGTCCAGAGAGAAACTACCTCGGCAATCTCGTTCTCACCGATGATGTAATCCTGTTTCTCATCCTCCTTCTCCATCCTTTTCAATGTCCGTTCATATTTTCGAATCAGGGCATCCTGTTTCTTTTTCAGTTCTCCGGCCTGCGTAAACGCCTCCATCCGTATGGAGCGCTCGATCTGAAGGTCCGTCTTCTGAATCTCCTCCGCCAGCTCCTTGAGCTTATCCGGCTGCTTCGCGCCGCCCAGCCGGACCGCGGCAGCCGCTTCGTCGATCAGATCAATGGCTTTGTCCGGCAGATTCCTGTCATTAATATACCTCGCGGATAAAGCAACCGCCGCCGAAACCGCCTCCGGCGTAATGGTTACTCTGTGATGCTCCTCATATTTATGTGCAATTCCCTTTAAAATGCTTTCGGCTTCCTCAATCGTCGGCTCTTCGATCGTTACCGGCTGAAACCGTCTTTCCAGCGCAGCATCCCGCTCCACATATTTTCGGTATTCCGCAATCGTCGTGGCGCCGATCAGCTGAATTTCGCCTCTTGCAAGCGAGGGTTTCAAAATATTGGACGCGTCGATTGCGCCCTCCGCTCCCCCGGCTCCGATAATCGTATGCATTTCGTCCAGAAAAAGAATAATGTTTCCATCATCGATCACCTCTTTGATGACCTTTTTGATCCGTTCCTCGAACTCGCCGCGATATTTACTGCCGGCCACCATACCGGACAAATCCAGTGTCATGACACGCTTATCCTGTACGGTAAAGGGAACATCTCCCGTGACGATACGCATCGCCAGACCTTCCACCACCGCCGTTTTCCCAACACCCGGCTCACCGATCAGGCAGGGATTGTTTTTGGTTCTTCTGCTCAGAATCTGTACTACCCGGCGGATTTCATCTTCTCTCCCGATCACCGGATCGAGCTTTCCCTCTCTGGCTAACGCCGTCAGATCCCGGCTGTACTGCTCCAGTGTGGAAGCACCGTTTTTCTTTTTGTTCTGTTTCTTTCCAAGATCCTCTTTATACAGGGATTTGTCCTCGCCCATCGCCGTCAGGACTTCCACATACAGTTTCTGTATCGAGATCCCCATTGTATTCAACAGTCTGACCGCAACATTTTCCCCTTCCTTCAGCATGGCGAGCAAAATGTGCTCCGTTCCGGTCTTATCGCTGTGGAAACGCTCCGCCTGCCTGTGGGCCTCTTCCAGCACTTTCTCCGCTCTGGGCGAATAGCCGTCTCTTTCCGCCAGCATAACCGTACTCTCCGGCGCGATCAGATCCTTTATCATCTCTTTTAGCTGCTGTATATCCACACCGTTTTCGGAAAGCACCGTAGCGGCAACCCCCGTATTCTCCCGCAGCAGGCCGAGGAGAATGTGTTCTGTCCCCACATAACTCTGTTTCAGGTTCCTGGCGGCACGTTCCGCCAGCGTTAACGCCATTTTTGCCTTATCCGTAAATTGTGGCCGCATGATCATAATCCTCCATACTCCTCATATATTTCATCAATAAGAGAATGTATTTCCTCTCTTGAAATATTTTTACAATAGCCTTCCGCAAGAATGACCTGCAGAGCTCCTCTCATTTCGTCAAGAGCCCGAATCTTATCGATATCGATTGCAATAACTGCCCCTTTTCTTCTGTCTACCTTGACAAATCCCTCCTGCCTGAGCACGGAATATGCCTTATTGACCGTATGCATGTTGATTCCGATATTCTCTGCCAGCTGCCTTACCGAAGGAAGCGCGTCTCCCTCTCTGAATCTGGAGGTTGCGATTCCGAGTATGATCTGATTTCTGAGCTGCAAATATAAAGCTTCGTCACTGTTAAAGTCAATTTCAATAATCATAGTGTCTCCGGTTTGAACACGGCTTTGCTCATGTATTATAGCAAGGAGACGGTTTGATTGCAACCGTCCCCTTCATTTTCATGCAAGACCACGCTCTACATGTCCTTATCCTTATCTTTCATATTCAGAAATTCAAATTCGAATTCATCATCATCCATCAGAAAATTTTTTGCTTTGCGCTTCGACGCCGCTCTGACCGGAGCTTCATCCTCTTCATACCGGACCTCTCTGTCAGGCATCGATCTTCCCCTGTCCGCCGCTCTTCTGGCATCTCCGGAGCGTCCGGTTCCCTGACTGCGTCTGGCATCGGATGATCTCTCCTGCTCCTCGGCCCTTCTGGCATCCGGCCGTCTGGTTCCGTTTGACCTTGACTGCTCCGGCGCCCTTCTTCTGGCCGGCTGCTCTTCACGGTCCTCCCGTCTTCTTCTGACCGGTTCCTCTCTGTCCCGTTCCCTGACTCTTCTCCTGTCATCCTCTTCTTCGTCATCGTCATCGTCGTCATCATCATCGGACTCATAGTAGGCATCCCTTAATTTGAAGATCATAACGGTTACCGCGATCGCCAGAAGAATCACTGCCGCAACAAGCGCGATAATTACAATTCTCTGTCTGGATATCGTCTTCGCATCGATAGACTCATTGTAATCAATCGCGTGAACGGCCTCCAAAATCTCACCCAGATTCTGCTTGCTCGCGTTTTCTCCCGTATTGTCAATCAGATACCATTCATAAACGCCTTCACCGTTATCCTGATAGCGAAGTTCATAATCATTTGTCACCGCTTCCGGCTCCGGCGTCTCTTCCGGCTCCTGGGGTTCCTCCACAGGCGTCTCCTCCGGCGCCTGTACCGGAACCATATCACCAAGCGTGATCAGATCGGAACGAACATATCCCGATTTTTCAGCGCCATTCGTACCCGTAAACGTAATATAATACCAGGGCTTGTCGCTGCCGTTCGTCTGCCCGCTGATAATGACCTGTGTTCCCTCCGGCAGAGAATCCACAACACCCTTGCTCGTGGAAGCTGCTGTCCTGATCTTGGCCGCCCGGACCTTAATCGTCGCATACTGCGCATCGAGCGGCGTATCCGGTCCGGCCTCCGCACCGGGAGCAAAACCTGCGCTGTCCGTCTGCCCTGCGGCAGAAACCATATCGGAAGAACCATCCTTTTCCACCAGATCCGAACGCACAAAGCCTGTCG
>CANDFU010000157.1 GCA_947384095.1 uncultured Roseburia sp.
GGTCTGCGTCTGCGGATTATCTGTATTCCAGTTTTCAAATTCATACCCGCTTTTATTTAAAAAGCCGGTCTTATCACCAAGTCCGTAAAATTTTTCATCTCCGTCCGCAGCCTTTATTACCTGCACCGCATGGTCCTGACCAAAACCTTTCGGAACGTCATGCCCTTCCGCCTTCAAAAGCTCCCGGGCCTTCTTCCCCAGCACCGAAACAGACTGCCGCTTTCCGCGGTAGTCCGCACACAGCAATACGCCGTCCTTCCGGTAAAAATCCACATAAAACCCGTCATATACTTTCACGGTGAGATCGTCTGTGCGGACTGCAAGCACACCCGCTTCGTCCGTCACCGCAAACGCGGCCGGCATACTGATATCCGCCTCCACCGCCTGCGATGTCTGTCCGCCGTTCTCCGGCATGTCCGACACCTGAATCATATCGCTCCGGATCACTTTAATACATGCCGCACCGTCCTCAAACAACAGATGAACCCTGTTTTTCTCCACACGGTATCCAATCCTCTTTCCCGACACCATTCTGCCTGTTCCTCCCCGCATCATACTTTTCCGCCTTTTACGGCTGTGCAATCTCTTTCAGTTCTTCCAGAAGCTCCAGATCCGACTGTTTTACCATCATATTGGTCGTCATCGGTTCCTCCCCCGGTCTCGTCATCGTGATTTCAATGATTGTCCCTTCCGTAACCGGCGTCGAAAAAGCCGCCTGTAAAAATGCAGCAAACTTGGGATGATTCTCATTAAACTTATTTCTGGCATTCATAAATTTCATAATTGATCCCGGATTTATCATTTTTTCCCTCCCAGAATATCGATATTTTTACAATCTGTTTTATTATACTATACCGCTTTTTTCTTTTCAATAATACCGGTTCAGATATATTGATACCGCTTTCCCTTTGTCACAAAAAAAGCGACGGTCACCAGCAGCGCCAGAAGCTCCGCCACAACGATCGCCAGCCAGACCCCGTTGATCTCCAGAAAAACCGGAAGTACAAGCACAACCGCTACCTGGAACACGAGTGTCCTGAGAAACGAGATCAGCGCCGAAACCGCCCCGTTGCTTAACGCCGTAAAAAACGCAGAGCCAAAAATATTCACGCCGCAGACCAGGAACGACAGTGCATACAGGCGGAATCCGCGGCAGGTCAGCGCGAACAACTCACCGTCGTAGCCGACAAATACCCTGGTGAGCGGCGACGCCAGTCCTTCCGCAAGAACCAGCATCACAACGCCCGCCACACCGACAATCACCAGGCTCCTCCGGAACAGCCCTTTCATTTCATCCCGATTCCCCGCCCCGAAGTGAAAACCGATGATCGGCGCAATCCCGATCGAATAGCCGATAAACATCGCGATAAATACAAAGTTGACATACATGATAACCCCGTAAGCGGCGACGCCGTCCTCCCCTGCCAGCCTCATCAATTGAAAATTGTAGAGAATATTGACGATGGACGACGAAATATTCGTCATCAGCTCGGAAGAACCGTTGGTACAGGTCTCCAGGAAAACATTTCCGTAAAAACCTGCTTTTGTCAGGGCCAGCAGACTATCATTCTTCCGCGCAAAATAGAGAAACGGGACAATCCCGCCGACGGCCTGGCTGACCGCCGTCGCCGCAGCGGCTCCCGCAAGCCCCCAGCTCAATACCGCGACAAACAGGAAATCCAGCACAATATTTGTAATACCCGCTGCAATCATCACAAACAAACCGATCTGCGGCTTTTCCGCCGTCACAAAAAAACTCTGGAACACATTCTGCAACATAAATGCCGTCAGGGAGAGCAACGTGATTCTTCCATATAAAATACAGTACTCCAGCATGTCCCCCTGTGCCCCCAGGGCAACAGAAATCTGCCGTATCCCCATCTGCCCTGCCACCGTGATCAGAATACCGCCGATGATCGTCGCATACACCAGCATTGAAAAATACTGATTCGCCCTGTCACGGTCGCCCTGCCCCAGCGTGCGGGCGACAATCGCGCTTCCGCCTGTGCCGACCATAAACCCCAGCGCCCCAAACATCATCAGCACCGGATACACCAGGTTTAACGCCGCAAACGGCGTTTTCCCGACATAATTCGAGACAAACAGGCCGTCCACGACACTGTAAATGGAAGTAAATACCATCATGATAATCGACGGCAGAACAAAACGCAATAATTTCCGATACGTAAAGTGATCCGATAACTGTATTCTCATATCTTTCCTCTCTTATTCTTTTCTGTCTCTGCGCCAAGAAGCGTCACATGTTTCTGGAACAACGCGAGCAACCCCTCGCGCTCCGCATCACTCATCCCTTCAAACGACCTCTTTTCCGCCTCCATCATCGGATATATCTTCTTTTCCACAAAAGCCTTCCCCTCCGGCGTCAGCAGAATCTGTTTGTTTTTCTGATTGTCCAGTGTCATCACAAGCGAAATATAACCTTGTTTTTCGAGCGCCTTGAGCGTTGAGTTGATCGTCTGTTTACTGTAAAACCATTTGTCGCAGAGTTCCTTCTGCGTGTAAGGCTCCTCCCGTTCACAGATAAAATAAAGCACCCAGAAGGTGCTGTCGGCCATGCCGCAATACTTCGCATAATTATGATAAATATCATCCAGCTCCTTATAAACCTGGTTAAACACTTCCAATTGTTCCGTAATCATATCATTCATATGCATCCCCCGGTTTTAGAAAAAAATTAATCCGATATCGGACAATATATATTATAGTCCGATATCGGATTAATGTCAAGAGACAGATTTCAACCCTGCCTGTCGCTCACAGCAGGTTCCCCCCCGGCCGGCAGTTTATGGCTCCTCTGCTTCCGGAAACCCGATCACCGCCCGTGTTCCCTGCCCCTCCACCGAAGTGATCTCAAAACTATGACCGAGCTTCTTTAAGATCCTGCTGCACAGATACAGGCCGATCCCGGTGGACCGTTTGTCCGCATGCCCGTTATAACCAGTATAGCCTTTTTCGCACACACGCGGCAGATCCTCGCTCCGGATTCCGATTCCGGTATCTGAAATCACAAGCCTGCCATCCTCCGTATAGATCGAAATACTTCCCCGGTCCGTATACTTAAGCGCGTTTGAGAGGAGCTGTTCGATAACAAACTCCAGCCACTTTTCATCAGTCAGAACGACCGCCTCCGCCGCTTCATAATGCAGCGCAAGTTTTTTTCCGATAAACTGCCTTGCATACTTTCGCACGGCCTCCCTGACCAGATCGTCCAGCGGAATGCGCCGCAACACATAATCCGTGGTCTCTGATCCCAGACGCATATACTGCAACGCCATTTCCACATACTGTTCGATGGAAAACAGCTCCTGCAGTTCCTCCCCCCTTTCCCCTGTCCCACGGTCCGACTCCTGCAAAAGAAGCTTTAGCGCCGCGATCGGCGTCTTGATCTGATGCACCCACATCGTATAATACTCCATCAGATCGCGTTCCCGCTTCAGCCCCTCGTTCTGCAGTTTTAATTTCTCATCCTGAAACGCGTCGAGCATCGCCCGATATTCCGTCTCCACAGGGTCCTTTGTCTCTGGCAGCTTCTCCAGGGAAACCGTCGCGTAAGAACCTGCGCGCCGCAAATATATATATCGTTTCCAGTACCTCCAAAAACCTCCGCCCACCACGCACACAAACAAAAAAAGGCTGACAAGTATCCCGTAGGCAATCTCCAGAACCGGCACGTGATTCAAAAACATGACAAGCGCCATCATAACCTCTGAAAAGGCTGCCGCGGACAGCCAGACAATGTGATTTTTTAAATATGACAGGAGGCACATCAGGCAGAGCCTTACCTCTATTTTTTCTCTCATCTTTTTTATAAAACAGCCCTTTCCATACCCAAAACAGCCAGTTCCCGCAGCAGTCTGCAAAAGAAGAATCCCGGCACCAGAAAAAGCGAGGCTGAAAAACAGATCAGAACCCTGCTTCCGGGATACTGCGCCTGATCTGTAACAGAAGAAGCACTATGCCCGCCCCGAGCAGAATATGGCCAATCCCTGCCATACCGGAGATCGCCGCGCTCACGCCGGAAGAAAGCGTAAGTCCGGACGCCTGGGCCACCCCCCGCACCGCCAACATCACACCGGTCAGGTTTAACCCCGCGTGATAGACTGCCAGCACCCGTCCGGTTTTCGCCCCGGTGAAGGAAAAGCTCTTTTCCAGCAGGAGCAACAGCAGAAAAAACACCATTCCGAGCAAAAAATAGTGCGTATGTATCACAGAAAGAGTTGTTTTGGCGGTAAACCCATAAAACCTGGTAAACTCCCGATAAAAAACGCCGCCAGCCATCGCAAAGACCGCGTACAGCAACGCATGATTCATATAACGTTTCATAGTCATTCCTCCTTAAATGCATCAAAACAGGGTATCCTTATCCGGCCCGATACCCTGCCCCCTTTTTTGTAACAATAAAATCGGTCAGTCCAATCCCGTCCAGCTTTTTCCGAAGGCGATTCACGTTGACTGACAGCGTGTTTTCATCCACATAGCTGTCGTTTTCCCATAATTTCATCATCAGCGTATCCCGCGATACCACTTCCCCCTTATTTTCCAGAAGCACCTGTAATATCTTATGCTCATTTTTCGTCAGCTCGATCTTCTCGTCCCCATACACCAGCGTCGCCTCTGCAAGATTCAACAGCGCTCCCCGATGTTCCAGCACTGTGCTCTGCCCGGCAAAATCATACGTCCGGCGCAGCATAGCCTGCACTTTTACGGTCAGCACGTCAAGATCAAACGGTTTCGCGATAAAATCGTCTCCCCCCATACTGACTGCCATAACAATATTCATGTTATCGGACGCCGACGAGACAAAGATCACCGGAACCTTTGAAACTTTCCGTATCTCTGTGCACCAGTAATATCCATTATAGAACGGCAGCTTAATGTCCATCAGAACCAGCTGCGGCGCAAACGACGCAAATTCCGCCATTACATGGGAAAAATCCTGCACGCACGCCGCCTCATAGTCCCATCCCTCCAGATGCCTCTTCAGACTGCGCGCTATAATTTTATCATCCTCTACGATCAGTATACGGTACATAACCTCAGCTCCCGCGAACACTACCACAACTCTGCCAGCTCATAAATCAAAGATTCCGTTTTCTCCCAGCCGAGGCAGGGATCCGTGATCGATTTCCCATAACAATGTCCGCTGACCTCCTGCGAACCGTCTTCAAGATCGGAAGAGCACACGTCTGAACTCCAGTCACCTCTCGTCATC
>CANDFU010000158.1 GCA_947384095.1 uncultured Roseburia sp.
GATGACGAGAGGTGACTGGAGTTCAGACGTGTGCTCTTCCGATCTACAGTCTCGTGGCAGTCATCGACGTCGACGACGTAGTGGTGGGGGATAAGGTTCTGCTGCAGTCGGGCGATAAGATCCCGGCGGACGGTATACTGGTATCGGGTTCGCTGCGTGTGGACAATTCCGCGCTGAACGGAGAGGCGGAAGAGTGCAAGAAAACGGCGGCTGCGGCTGAGGTTGAGCTGCCCGACGATATCACGGGGGATACGTTTGTGGACAAACATTCGCTGTTCCGTGGAGCGGTGGTGTTTGACGGCGAAGGTATCTTAGACGTGCGGAAAGTCGGTCTTAAGACGATGATGGGAAAAATGGCGGAGGAAATGCAGGAGGAAGAGCCGGATTCCCCGCTTAAAGTAAAGCTTGCCAGACTGGCAAATCAGATCTCCACGTTCGGCTATATCGGCGCGGTTGTGATCGCGGTGCTTTACTTCGTCTATTTTGTGATTCATGCGGGCGGTTTTTCCGCATATTTTTCAATCGGAATCCAGGAGATTATCAAGGATATCGTGGAAGCAGTGTCTCTCGCCGTCGTAATTATTGTCTGTGCGGTGCCCGAGGGACTGCCGTTAATGATTTCCCTCGTGCTGATGCAGAACACGAGCAGGATGCTCGACCACAACGTGCTTGTCCGCAAGGCGGAGGGAATCGAGACAGCGGGATCTTTAAACATTCTGTTCAGTGATAAGACGGGGACGATCACAAAGGGGATGCTGGAAGTCGTCGATTTCTTTACGGCGGACGGAACCTCGATTCCGATCGGGGAACTTTCCGGTCATGGAGCAGTCAAAGGACTTCTGGATCTTGCGATCGGTAAGAACTCGCAGTCCCTGTTTGACGCGTCCCATCGGGTTGTCGGCGGGAATGCGACGGATCAGGCACTTATGAAGTTTCTGGGCGAGACGACGTTTAATACCCTGGCGGCGGATAAGGACTGTGTCGTGACGGCAGTGCAGGGATTTAACTCGGCAAATAAGTTCAGCCAGGCCAGAATTGACAGCCTTGGAAAAACGTTTTATAAGGGAGCGCCGGAGCGGCTTCTGGCGTCTGCGGTAAAATATGTCGACGCGGACGGTAATATCAGGGACATTGACAAGGATGCGCTCAACAAAAAGATCGATGAGCTGGCGTCCAAGGCCATGCGCGTCCTTTCGTTCGGTTATTCTGAGAAGCCGCTGGCGGAGAATACGATTCACGATGATATCGTGATCATCGGCCTGGTCGGTATCCGCGACGATGTCAGGGCGGAGGCAAAGGAAGCGATCGAGGAAGTGCAGAACGCCGGTATTCAGGTCGTGATGATCACCGGGGACCGTCTCGAGACTGCGGTTGCCATCGCAAAAGACGCGGGACTGCTTAAAAACGATTCGGACCGCGCGATTTCTTCCGCGCAGCTTAATGAGATGTCGGATGACGAGGTGAAGAAAATCATTCCGCAGATCCGCGTGATCGCGCGCGCTCTGCCGACAGACAAATCCCGTATGGTGCGCCTGTGCCAGGAGATGAATCTCGTGGTCGGCATGACAGGCGACGGCGTCAATGATTCCCCGGCCCTGAAGCGGGCGGACGTCGGCTTTGCGATGGGAAGCGGGACGGAAGCGGCAAAAGAGGCAGGAAAGATCGTTATTTTAGACGACAATTTCAAATCGATCAAGGATGCGATCTGGTATGGGCGGACGATCTATCACAATATCTTAAAGTTCTGCAAATTCCAGCTTGTCATCAACGTGGCGGCTGTGGTTGTCAGCGCGGTCGCGCCGTTTTTTGGCGTCGAGGAGCCGCTTAAGGTGACGCATCTTCTGTTTGTAAACCTGGTCATGGACGGACTGGGAGCGATCATGCTCGGCAACGAACCGGCGCTGAAGGAATACATGTCAGAGAAACCAAGGCGCAGGGACGAGAGCATTGTGAGCAGAAAAATGATGGCGCAGATTCTGGTGATGGGGGCGTGGCTTGTATTCATCAGTTTTCTGTATCTGAAAAATGCGTTCTTTGTGAATCTGTTTGAAAACGAGGGACAGCATCTGACCGGATATTTTGTCCTGTTTATCGCGAGCGCCCTGTTCAACGGCTTTAATGTCAGGGATGAAGGATATGCCATCTTCAGAGGACTTGACGAAAATACAGGATTTTTAAAGGTATTTTTCACGATTCTTCTTGTACAGGCTGTGATCGTCAATGCAGCGCTGGTGCCGTTTGCGGCATTTATCGGAAATATGTTCAGCTGTGTGCCCTTTGGACTGAAGGGCTGGGCGGTTGTCCTCCTTCTGGCGGCGACGATGATCCCGGTCGACCTGGTGAGAAAAACGATTGTGAACCGTAAATAATACATTCTGGCCGGTTACGGACGGACTGTGCGCATGGCATGGTCCGTCTTTGTTTTTCTTTCTGTCCGGATGCCCACTGGAGGCGGCTTGTAAATATACGTTGTAACTGGCAGACAGATATTTTATAATCAGACATGTAAATCGGAATGGGTTCGGTTATGGGAAATCGACAACAGTGCGCAGGGGGAGAACAGAGATGATAGTGCATCTGGACCTGGACAATACATTGATTTACTCGGCGCGCCGACAGATCGGAGAACGAAAAAAATGTGCGGAGTACTATCAGGGCCGCTGTGTTTCGTACGTGACGGAACGGACGGCGGAGCTGTTAAAAAAACTTCCGGAGTCGGTCCTGCCTGTTTTGACGACGACAAGGACGGCGGAGCAGTATCGAAGAATCGATCTGGGCATCGGGCCGCTGCAGTACGCTCTGGTCTGCAACGGCGGCGTGCTGCTGAGGGACGGGGTGGAGGATGCGCAGTGGTATGAGGAATCGCTGCGTCTTGCCGCTGCGTCCGTGGAAGAGCGGGAGCTGGCCCGCAGGATACTTCTGGCGGATCCGGAACGGACATTTGAGGTCCGGGACGTCAGGGGCCTGTTTTTGTTTACAAAGAGTGCGAACCCCGAAAAAACGGCGTGTATTCTCAGGGAAAAAACGGATTGCGGGCTTGTGGATGTGGCCACAAACGGCGCAAAGGTTTACGTCGTCCCGGTAAATCTTGACAAGGGAACGGCGGTAAAGCGGTTTCGGGAGTGGATTGCGTGTGCCGGCAGAAGGCGGCCTACGGAAGACAGCCGGATATTTGCCGCAGGGGACAGCATATTTGATCTTTCCATGCTCAACGAGGCGGACGTCGCGGTTGCGCCGCGGGAGATGGCGGGTATGCCGGGGCTCAGGGAGGACGCCGTTGTCATGGACGGGACGCATGTTTTTTCGGAAGACTTGCTGGAATTTGTGCTTAAGGAGGCGGAGAGGGAGGATAAAAATGTGTGCGTGTGATTATACGGAGAAAGAGCTGGTGCGGGTTGCAAAAAGGGAAAATAACAGTAAGCGGAATTACCTTGTCGTAAACCCGCTGCAGGGAAAGCATGTCCCGGTCAGCCCGGGCGCTGCGGCCGCTCTTTTTGAAAAACTGGCAAAAGTCGTCGGGGACGCGTATCCCATGGAGCGACTGCTTCTGGTCGGCTTTGCGGAGACGGCGACGGCGATCGGTGCGTCTGTGGCGGTGAAGCTTTCCTCGCTTTATATCCAGACGACGCGGGAGACGATCGATGGCGTCGGGTATCTGTATTTTACTGAATCGCACAGTCACGCCACTGAGCAGAAGCTGGTGCGGGAGGATATGGACGCGGTGAGGGGGAGGATAGACCGGATCGTGTTTGTGGAGGATGAGGTGACGACCGGAAATACGATTCTGGGCATTGCCGGGCTGTTACAGGAGCGGTATCCCGGGCAGATCTCCTTTTCGGTCGCGTCCTTACTCAACGGCATGGACGACGCGGCGCTTCTGCGCTATCGGGAGCGTGGGATCGGCCTTCATTATCTGGTGAAAACGGATCACGGGGGTTATGCGAAACTGGCCCGGGAGATACCGGAAGACGGGCTGTATTTTGAAAAAAATGTCAGAGAGCCGGAGATTCTGGTGCGCAGTTCTTTGCTCACGGGCTGCTGCGACGCGCGAAGATGTGTGAGCGGAACGGAATATCTGGCGGCCTGTCAGTCTCTGTGGGAACAGGTAAAGATGCAAAATGATTTTGACGGCGCCGGGAGCGTGCTTGTGATCGGGACGGAAGAATTTATGTTTCCGGCGCTGTATGTCGCAGGGAAAATAGAGGAGGGCGGAAGGATTGCCCGCTTTCATGCGACGACGAGGAGCCCGATTGCCGTCAGCCGCCGGAAGGGGTATCCGCTTTCGGCCCGGTATGAGCTGGAAAGCCTGTATGAGAAAGGTAGACGGACGTTTCTATACAACCTGGAAAAATATGATTGTGTTCTGGTTCTTACGGATGCGCAGGAACCGGATACGGCGGGGTTATATTCGCTGGTCAATGCGGCGGCGTCCTGTGGGAACCGGAAAATTTTCCTGTATCTGTGGCGGCAGGGGGCGGAGCCTGCGCAATATTAGTTCCGGAATGGAGATTGGTATGAGAAGTTCTTATAGAGAAGAAGATGTGACGCTGCTGCTTAAGGATATTACGGGCCTGGTAAAGCCGCAGCCGACAGAGGAGCGCGAGCGCCTGATCCAGGCGGGGAGGCATTACTGTGAGATGCTGCCGGTTGAATATGTGCCGACGGCCCGCTATATGGAAATCTACCGGGAAGCGCTGCTTCACTATGCCGCGCCGACGGCGCAGGCCGTTGAACGGCTTGCGGACAAGATTATCGCCGCAAAGGGCAAAGAGGTCGTTCTGGTTTCGCTGGCGCGGGCCGGTATCCCGGTCGGGATACTCTTAAAGCGCTGTATCCGGAAAAAATACGGCGTCGATGCAGGGCATTATGCGATTTCGATTATCCGGGGCAGAGGAATCGACAGAAACGCGATGCGGTATCTGCTGGCACGCCACAGGCCTGGAGAGCTTCTGTTTGTGGACGGCTGGATCGGAAAAGGGGCGATTTTACGGGAACTTCAGAAAGAGATTGCATCCTACGGCGGCGTCAGAGCGGACATTGCGGTCGCAGCCGACCCGGCAAATGTGACGGAGCTCTGCGGCACTCACGAGGATATCCTGATTCCAAGTTCATGCTTAAACTGTACGGTATCCGGCCTGATCAGCCGGACTTTTCTGAGGGACGATATCATCGGGGAAACGGATTATCAGATCGGAAGAGCACACGTCTGAACTCCAGTCACCTCT
>CANDFU010000159.1 GCA_947384095.1 uncultured Roseburia sp.
GATGACGAGAGGTGACTGGAGTTCAGACGTGTGCTCTTCCGATCTTAGAAATTTTACCTTCTCCAGTCTGCACCACGGTGTGTTCCCCATGACGCCGTGCGTCATGGAGCGGGAGACAGTGTCGTACATGATATTCAGACTGGAATTTCCGTAAATAATAATATTGTCCGGGTTACACTCGATCATATCGCCCAGTAAAACCTTTGCCTCCTGGATTCCGTCCAGAACACCGTAATTCCGGCAATCCGTTCCATCGTCACAGGCAAGGTCCATATCGGACGTAAGTACATCCATCATCCCCATCGACAGGTCAAGCTGTTCCTGCGAGGGCTTCCCTCTCGACATATCCAGCTGCAGCCCCCTCTGCTGAAACCGCTTGTATTCCGCCTCAAGCGCTTTTTTCTCTTTGAGCAGTTCTTCCTTTGTCATCTCCTGATAAGCCTGCATGTTAAATCTCCTCCTGTTCTTCCGATTCATCCCGACTGATTGCTTTTATTTTTTGAAAATATTCCCGGATCGTTTTTTCATATCCGTTTTCGGACGGCCTGTAAAACTGCCGGTCTGTAAGGCCGTCCGGCAGATACTGCTGCCGGACATAATGATTCGGATAATCATGAGCATATTGATACCCCAGACCGTGCCCCAGTTTTGCGGCTGACTTATAGTGGGCGTCTTTTAAATGCACCGGAACCGGCGCCGTCACCGTATCCTTTACGGCCGCCATCGCCTCACTGATCGCGCAGACGGCAGCGTTGCTCTTTGGCGCGCCCGCCACATAAGTCACGGCCTGGGCCAGTATAATCTGCGCTTCGGGCATCCCGATACGCTCCACCGCCTGCGCCGCAGACGCTGCAACCACAATTGCCATCGGGTCCGCATTGCCGACGTCCTCCGACGCACAGATCAGAATCCTGCGGGCGATAAAGCGGATATCCTCGCCCGCATAAAGCATCCTCGCAAGGTAATAAACGGCCGCGTCCGGGTCGGATCCACGCATGCTCTTGATAAATGCAGATATGGTATCATAATGACTGTCCCCGGACTTATCATATTTTACAACCCGCTTCTGTATACACTCGCTGGCAACAGCCAGCGTAATGTGTATCGCCCCGTCTGCGCTGCGCTCCGTCGTCAGCACGCCGAGTTCTATCGCATTCAGCGCCGCCCTGGCATCCCCGTTTGCCATATCGGCCAGAAAATCCAGCGCATTTTCATCAATCACGGCTTCATAGGCGCCAAGCCCCCTCTCCCGGTCGGAAACCGCCCTTTTTATCAGCCCCTTTAAATCCTCTTTCGTGAGACTCTCCAGCTCAAAGATAACTGACCGCGACAAAAGCGCTCCGTTCACCTCAAAATAAGGATTTTCCGTAGTCGCCCCGATCAGTATGACCGTCCCGTCCTCCACAAACGGAAGAAGATAATCCTGCTGTCCTTTGTTAAACCGATGGATCTCATCGATAAACAAAATCGTCCTTTTTCCATACATTCCCAGATTGTTTTTTGCCTGGCCGACCACTTCTTCCATATCCTTTTTGCCGGCTGAGGTCGCATTGATCTGCAGAAATTCCGCGCTGGTCGTGCGCGCAATCACCTTCGCAAGCGTCGTCTTCCCCGTCCCCGGCGGCCCGTAGAGAAGGATGGAACCAAGCTTATCCGCTTTGATGGCGCGGTACAAAAGCTTATCTTTTCCGATAATATGCCGCTGTCCCACGATCTCGTCCAGCGTCAGAGGCCGCATCCTCGACGCCAGCGGAGCCTCCGTTTCTTTACTCTGCTCCCTCATATATTCAAATAAATCCATGTGAAAACCTGCCTCTGAATACACAGGACGGCCGCCTGCGGCAACCTGGCCCCGGCAAAACTCCGACAACGACCGTTCTGCATTTTTTTATCTGTGGACTTGCAATTTATTCCCGCAGGAGCCAGATACACCCATGCGAAAATGTGCCATGCGGCAAAGATAACGCTTGAAATCTGTCTAAAAACCGACCTGTATCATTGCCCGAAGCGGCTCCGTAAAACCTTAAAATGACAGATTTCAGGCTCAGAAATTCATTTCGCTTATTAACATAACATGAAATGCCAGACTTTTACAAGTATGAAATGTGATTTTTGCCATTCTGCACGATTTTCTCCAGAAAACAGCCTGTTCACTGGCAGAAATGATATCGATTTATAAACAGTCCCTGAAAACGAACGCTGATCTGCCTTCCCTCACTCTACTCTGGCTGTGCTCCCAATCCCATCCCTGTCCCGGCACTTAGTAACAATGATTTTTTTCTCAATCCGCTCTTTCAGCTCAGAGACGTGGGAGATAATCCCCACAAGCCGGTTCCCCTCAGACAGTCCGGCAAGTGCCTTTAGCGCCTGGCCTGTCGCCTCTTCGTCCAGGGAGCCAAATCCTTCGTCCACAAACATGGAATCCAGCCTGATCCCGCCTGCGCGGGACTGGATTTCATCCGAGAGCCCGAGTGCAAGGGATAAGGATGCCTGAAATGTCTCTCCGCCGGAAAGTGTCTTTACGCTGCGCTGTGTCCCATTATAGTGGTCGATCACGCTCAGCTCCAGCCCCGCCTTTTCCCGGCGGTTCTCCCCGCCCGTCTCACGTTTCAGCTCATACTGCCCTCCGCTCATCGTCAGAAGTCTGATGTTGGCCCTCCGGATAATCCGGTCAAAATACGTCATCTGAATATAGGTTTCCAGCCCGATCTTCTGCTTTCCGCCAAGCGTCCCGCCGGCAGTGTCCGCAAGTGCTTTCATCCAGACGTAACGCGTTTCCGCCGCCCCGATGTCATCCTGTCCCGTCTTTACTCTGTCATAGATTCTGCAGTTCGCCGCATACGCACTGTACTCTCTGTCGCGGCGCACCGCGCATTCCTTCTTCTCCTGCTGCCACTGCATTTTTCTGGCGGCAACCGCCTCCTCCGGAGTGCCGCCCGCCTCTCCCGCCGCTGCGATCTGCCGTTTCAGCAGTTCGACAGCTGAGATCAGACGTTCCTTTTCATGACGCTGTTTCGTATATTCCCGCTCCGCCGTTCGAAGCGTTCCCTCCAGCCTTGCCTTCTGTTCTGTGCGCGCGCTGATCTGTTCCAGAATTTCTGATTTCTGCCCTGCGCCGGTCTGCGCCGCGAGCTCTGCAAGCTTCCCTTTCCCTGCGTCACACTCTCTCCTGCGCCTGGTCAGCTCATTTTCCGCCCGCAAAAGCTCTGCCGCAAGCGCCTTTATTTTCTCCTGCATGGCCGGAATCTCTTCTTCAAGCTCCTGCCGTTTCTGCTCTTTTTTATGATTCTCCTGTAACGCCGCTTCAGCCCTGGCTGACTGCGCTTTTCGTCCGGCATAAACTTCGGCTGCAATCTCCTTAAGTTCACTCTCAGACAACGCTGCGGCACTTCCGTACATCCCGCGAAGCTGCGGCTGCCATGCACTGAGCGTTTCAAAGAGCTGTGCCGCTTTCTCCTGCCGCCGCGCCGCCGTTCCCTCCAGCCGCCGCATCAGCCCGTCTGCATTTTCCCGGCAGATTCCATGCCGCTCCTCCTTCTGCCGCAGCTGCTCCAGCATCTGATTCCGGCCCGTAATCTCCTTCTGAAGCTGCGCCATACGTCCTTCCAGCCGTTTCCCGCTCTCTTTTAGTGCATAAAGGATGTCGGGGAGCCCTTGCCGCACGTCCGTCTCTTCTCCCTCCGCCGTCTCTTCCAGAAGTTTTGCGGCGCGCGCGATATCTTCCAGGATCCTTCCCTGTCTGATCTTTTCCTGGCCGTCCAGTTCTGCCGCACGCTCCCTGCAGGACGCAATCTGCATCCTGAGATGCTCCTGCTCCGCCTGCGCCTCTGCTTCTGCCTTTTTTAAAAACGTAAGACGCGCCCGGTCCGCTTCCGCCTCCCTCTGACGTTTTGCACACTGTTCCAGGCCCGCGCAAAGATATGCGGCGATCTCACTTTCTTCCCGTCCATGCTCCTGCGGCAGTTCCATTTTTAAGAGACCGTCCTCCCACTGTCGCTCCTGCTCTGCGAGCCGCCCGCGGACCAAGGCAAGCGCCTGCTCCTTTTCCCTGAAAAGAGCGTTTCGCTTTTCCAGCTCCCCGGCGCCCGCTTTTATGGCTTTCTCGAGCTCTGCTTTTCTTTTTACATCCAGCTCTGCTTCCCGCATGGCCTTATCCAGTTTTTTCTCCTCTGCTCTGATCCATGCGCCGGCCGCTGTGATCCTTTCCCTCAGAACAGCCGTTCCATTCCCCATCCCGTCGGCCGGCGCGCCTTCCTCACTTCCCGCGCACTGTCCCAGAGACACATACAGCTTTTTTACATCCTCCCTCACAAGCTGCTCCCGGCGGGTGAGTGCTTCCCCGATCTGTCCTGCCCGTGCGCTGAAGTGTTCCGTCTTCCGCTCCGCTTCGGCCAGCCTGTCCTTTGCCCGGTCAAGCTCTTCTTTGTCCGGTACGGTTCCGGAGACCTTTGCCGGCGCAGGGTGATGTGTGGAACCGCAGACCGGACAGGCCTTCCCTTCTTTTAAATCACACGCAAGCAGACCCGCCTGCGCGTCCAGAAACTGCCGTTCCGTTTTCCTCCATATCTGAAAAAGCGTTTCCTTTTCTGCGGCGGCATTCCGGTACGCTTCCTGTAACGTGAGCAGCTTCTCACGTTCCTCCTCCATCCTCTTTATATCCGCCAGAAGCTTTTCCTGCGCCTCCCTGTGCGTGGCGAGCGTTATCCGTTTCTGCCGGAGAACCGACAGACGCGCGTCGGCATCCTTCCGCTCTTCCTGCTGCCCGGCATACTCGCTCTGCTGCTTTGTACCAGCCTCCGCTCTGGCCTTTGCCGCCTCGCACGCAGCCTCTGCCGCTTTCAATTCCTTCTCTGCGCCCGCGCGTTCCTCCGACAGCCTCCGGAACGTTTCCAGTTTCTTCTCTGCCTCCTGCGTATTTCTGCGGCAGATCATCTCTCTCCCGGCGGCATCCCCGCAGTGCTCCAGTTCTTTTCTCCGCTCTTCCACCTCCGTCTTAAGCTCTGCTTCGCGGACAAGCAGCACGGCAAGATCCTTTTTTTCCCGTTCCGCCTCATCGGCCGCTCTTTCCCGCTCCTTTGCCGCATTCTCCAGGACGGCGCTCTGTTCTGTGATTTTTTTTCGCATTTCTTCTGCCAGAGACAACGCGGCATCCCGGTCTGCAAGCGCTTCCATGCGCTCTCTGCCGTCACGGATTCCTTCTGCGAGAAGTCTTTCTTCTTCC
>CANDFU010000160.1 GCA_947384095.1 uncultured Roseburia sp.
GCGCTCTATTTTATTGATATATTCATCCGCTAGATTGATGCCGCCGGTAAATCCGACCTTCCCGTCAGCCACAAGGATTTTTCTGTGATCCCGGTTGTTCATGACGACGGATATGATCGGGCGGAACGGATTGAACGCCGCGCAGCGGATTCCCATCGCCTGCAGCTTCTTATAATACTGCGGCGGCAGCGTACTGATACAACCGACGTCGTCGTAAATCAGGCGCACATCCACGCCTTCTTTTGCCTTACGCGCCAGGATTTCCTCGATCGTCCGGAGCATATATCCTTCGTTGATAATAAAGTATTCCAGAAATATAAAATGCTCTGCCTCCTCAAGCGCCCTGATCATGGCTGGAAACATCTCTTCCCCGCACTTATAATAATCCGTCGCCGTATTCCGGTAAAGCGGGAACCCGGCCCAGTCGTTGATATATTTTGACTGCGCGTATACCGAGGGATCCCGGGCGCGCAGCAATTCCCGGGCCTGCCTGTCCTGCACGGTACAGGCCTCCACCTCCTTGTTGACTGCGTCCATCCGCTGTCTCGTGCGTTTTGTAAGGCCGGAACGGCCGAACAGGACATAGATCAGCAGCCCGAAGACCGGCGACAGCAGGATCAGAAAGGTCCATGAAAGTTTGTTCGCCGGATTAATCCATTTGTTTACAATGACAAGCACCGCGATAATGGCCATTGCGCGGATTGCCAGGTTGGCGTAGGTAAACTGGTAGGAAAACTCCCACAGCACCAGAAACAGCCAGAATACCTGGAGCAGAATAGACACCGCCACAATACTCAGCCTTCCCAAGAGCCGATTCGCTAATTTTTTCATATCGTACATCCCCTCTGACCGAATCATTCCCGTATGCGATGTCTTTCATTCTAATGTTATTTCATAAAATTGTCAAATCCTGTCCTCTCCAGCCCTTTTTCTGTCAGCGTATAAACCACTGTGCAGACTTCACGGATGTACTTTCTGTCATGCGAAATACTGATGACAGCCCCGCGGTATCCCGCGAACATCCTGCGGATGACGGGGCCCGAAAGCGGGGAAAAATTCCTGGTCGGCTCGTCTAAAATCAGTACGTCGGGACCAAGCAGGCTTATTTTTAAAAGCAGGAGTTTTGCCTTCTGGCCGCCGGAGAGTTCTGCCGCCGGATGGCTCATCTCGTCGGCGGTGTATTTCATGCTTCCCAGATAAGTACGGATTCTGCTGATCTCCTCTCTGCCGCCGCTCTCCGAGAGAAAATCGACCGGCGTATCGCCCGGTTTAAGGATATCTTCATAGTTCTGCGGCATATAAAACGCTCTGATATCCCTGCGCGGCAGAAGCTCCGCGGCGATTTCCTTTAACAGGGCCGTCTTCCCCACGCCGTTTTTTCCCGTAATGCAGATGTGCTCCGGCCCCTCCGCCGCAAGACGGATTTCACGTGCAAGCACCCGCTCTCCCGCCTTCAGCTCCCTGCGGTAAAAATCAAGGACGCGTTTTCCGTTCGGTATGGCCGCACTTTCACTCAATCTGATAAACATTGCATCTTCCGTATCGGGAATTTCCGTAAACGCTTCCGCCTCTTTCTGAAAACGACGTTCCATGGATCTGACTGCGTGCATCTTCTTTTTTAAAAGCCGGCCGCCATGCGGATCCTGTCTGGAGACAGCGTTCTGCTGGTGTTCCACTTTCTGCTGAATCCGCCGGAAACGCTCCTGCTGCTTTTCGTACTCGCTCCGTTCCTTGCGTGCATTCTGTTCCTGGCGCTTAAGCCCCTCGCTCCTTTTCTTTACATAAGTCCGGTAATCCATGGCCGCAACCGTATGACGGCATTCCGTCTTCCGCTTTATCTGCTCCAGATGCACGATTTTATTCGCCGTCTGTTCCAGCAGCGTCTCATCGTGAGAAATAAAGAGCACCGGGACATCCGTTTCTCTGATGAACTGTTCCAGCCATTCCAGCATCCGGATATCAACGTCGTTTGACGGTTCGTCCAGAAAAAGTGCGTCCGGTTCCTCCATCAGGATCGCCGCGAGCTGCAGTTTGACCTTTTCCCCGCCCGAAAGCGAACCGACCGTCTGCTCCGAATAAAACAGCTCCGTGGAAATTCCCAGCTTTCCGGCAATCCTGCCCAGTTCCTTCGGAGTAAGGGAGAAAAACAGCTCATTTCCGGCAAAATAAGAATAAATGCTTTTGCTTTTCTGCTCTTTTGTCAGCTCCTGCGCCAGGTATCCGATGCGCGCGCCGTTTGTCCGGATCTCTCCCGTGTACTCCACGTAATCCTCTGCGAGGGACGGGTCGTACAGGAGTTTCAGCAGCGTCGATTTTCCATTTCCCTCTTCTCCGATCAGGGCCACTTTATCTCCCCTGCCCAGCACCAGGGAAAAATCTTTCAGAATGATCCGTAAATCCTTGCGGTGTGTGATTGTCAGGTTTTTAATCTGTATCATAGTCCTCCTTCTGAAATGAAAGACAGCGCCGCCTGTGCAGGGACAGAAAAAATGCTTTTGCTTTCCGGGATGCAATTTCCAACTAAAGCAAAAAAAGATGTAATTTCTTACATCTTTTCACGAAAAACACAATCTGATTTCGAAATACACGCGACAACGTATCGCACGCCGCGCACACCCCGTCTATTTTTCCGGTATTAAAGATTTAAAGAATTTCCTGCACAAACATAACGGTCTTTCCGATATGTGATTCCATTGTCTTATTTACAGGAAATTCGATACATCTTTTCACCTGCCCTTCTGGATTATAATTTTATTGCTTTCCTTTATTTATACCGGAAAGCGCCGACGATGTCAAGATATTTTTTCCGGGGCATACCGGGCCTTCCGATAAGACGGCCGTATCATTTGCGCTTTTCACAGCATTCCGCCGGAAAATGGAACGGTCTTTACACCTTGCAGACTTTTTGATATGATGTAAATACCAAAACTTTCAAGCCGGATTTTTGTGATTTCGAGGAATCCAGAAAACAGAAATAACGTAATCCCGGGTCTTAATCTGACAGGCCCGGACAGAATAAAGGAGTAACAATTTAAATGGAAAACGAACACATCAGACAGATCCTGACAGAAATCGAAAACGGAACCCTGTCAGCAGACGAAGGTTACAGCCGCTTAAAGCTGTCTCCTTTCGAGGACTTAGGTTACGCCAGGGTCGATCATCACCGCAGGATACGGCAGGGGGTCCCCGAAGTCATCTACGGCGCTTCCAAGACCAGGGAACAGATGGAAGGCATTGTCAGAAGCCTTATCGCTCACAGTCCGGACAATATCTTAATCACACGGCTGTGCAGGGAATCTGCGGACTATCTGGCCGCGCGGTTCTCCCTGTTTTACGATGAAAGCTCCCGTATCGGCGTCGTAAACAGGAAAGAAAATATTACCGCAAAAGGCACGATTGTCGTGGCGACGGGCGGTACCAGCGATATTCCTGTCGCGGAGGAAGCTGCCCTGACCGCGGAGGTGCTTGGAAGCCGTGTCGTAAGGCTTTATGATGTGGGCGTTGCAGGCCTCCATCGGCTGCTCTCCAGTATGGACATCCTTGCGGACGCCAGCGTCGTTGTCGCCGTCGCCGGAATGGAGGGCGCGCTCGCCAGCGTGATCGGCGGACTGACGGACTGCCCCGTAATCGGTGTTCCGACGAGCATCGGCTACGGCGCCAGCTTTCAGGGAGTATCCGCCCTGCTCTCCATGCTCAATTCCTGCGCAAGCGGCGTTTCCGTTGTCAATATTGACAATGGCTTCGGCGCCGGATATCTTGCCAGCATGATCAACCATATCGGAGGTTAAACAAATGAAAACACTTTTCTTTGAATGTAATATGGGCGCCGCGGGGGACATGCTGATGGCCGCCCTCTATGAGGTCTGCGATCAGAAAGAACTTTTTCTCAAAACGATGAATGAGATTTTTGCCCCCCTGCAGATCTCGGTTGAAGCAGAGCCCGCAGTAAAATGCGGCATCGGCGGAACCCATATGTGTGTGTCTGTCCACGGGGAAGAGGAAATCGTTCCGCCTCGTCCGTCTCATACAATGCGCTCCATGACACTGCATGACAGCATCAAAAATGCGTCACCGAAAAACAAATCCATTCCCGGTACTCCGGGCGACGCAGAGCCTGTTCCGGAAGATTTGTCCGTTGACGACGGAAAACAGGATGCGGGTTATTCCTATTCCGATCCGCAAACTTCCTTGCAGGAGCACCACCACGGGCGCACAGACGGGCAGGCGGACGGCCATTCCCATGATCATGCGCATGATCATCATCACACGGATTACCCTTCCATCCGCGCCCGTATTGACTCCTTTCCCCTTCCGGACGCAGTGAAGGTGGCGGCCGGCGCCGTCTATGAGATTCTGGGCGAGGCTGAGGCAAAGGTACATGGAACCGATCTGGAACAGATTCATTTTCATGAGGTCGGGACGCTTGACGCCGTCGCTGATGTCGTGGGATGTGCGCTTCTGATTCACATGATCGCGCCCGACCAGATTTTTGCCTCCCCCATTCATCTCGGAAGCGGATTTGTCCGCTGCGCTCACGGTGTCCTTCCGGTTCCCGCGCCCGCGACGGCTGAAATTTTAAAAGGCATTCCCTGCTATACCGGTTCCATTGCGGGAGAACTCTGCACGCCCACGGGCGCCGCTATATTAAAATATTATGTACATAAGTTTTTCTCTATGCCATCCATGCTCCCGCAGGCCATCGGCTACGGCATGGGAAAAAAGGATTTTGACATCGCAAACTGTGTCCGTGTATTCTTAGGGGAAACGTTTATCGAGGAGACGCCGGACTGGCAGGATCCGGCCGTTTATGCCCCGGCGGCGGAAGAAAATGCCGTCTCCCGCGATGCCGCGGCCGAAAGCGACGCCGGGCCGGCGGATGAAGAGCAGGAGGACGAGGAAGATTTTGAAGACGGCTTTCCAAGCGACGATTCGGTTCTCGCCATTTCCTGCAACATCGACGATATGACCGGAGAAGCGCTCGGGCTGGCGACAGAAATCCTGATGGCTGCCGGAGCTCTTGACGTTTACACGATTCCGATTCAGATGAAAAAAAGCCGCCCCGGTATTCTGCTCACCTGTATCTGCGAGCCGGAAGAACGCGACAAATTTACCGGACTGTTTTTCCTTCACACCTCCACACGTGGCATCCGCTACCAGATCTATGAGCGCTCCACACTGGAATCCACCTTTGTGACGCGCCCGACTGCTT
>CANDFU010000161.1 GCA_947384095.1 uncultured Roseburia sp.
CGGTTCTTTGTTTCCCTTGAATCCGAGAAATGTTTCAAACGGAATATCAAATCCGTCCTTTACCAGCGGCGCCCCGCAGACCGGGCAGGTTTTATCCGGCATGTCGCACCCGCTCCGTCCGGAAAAAGCCTTCACTTCCGGCGAATCAAAATCGCTGTAGAGGCATTTTGCACAGCGGTAATGCGCCTGCAGCGGATTCACTTCCGTGATGCCGGACATGGTGGCCGCAAAAGAAGATCCGACAGACCCTCTGGAGCCGACAAGGTAGCCGTCCTCGTTGGATTTCCACACGAGCTTCTGCGCGATGATATACATGACGGCGTAGCCGTTTGAGATAATCGAATTCAGTTCCCGGTCCAGCCGTTCTTTTACGATCGACGGCAGGTCTTTTCCGTACATCTCAAAGGCTTTCGTATAGCAGATATTTCTTAACATCTGATCGGAATCGGGGATCACAGGCGGACACTTATCCGGCCTGACCGGGGCGATTTTTTCACACATATCCGCGATTTTCCCGGGATTTGTGATGACCACCTCCTCTGCTTTTTCGCTTCCCAGATAGGCAAATTCCGCGAGCATTTCTTCCGTCGTGCGAAAATAGAGCGGCGCCTGGTTGTCCGCGTCCTTAAATCCCTTTCCGGCCATGATAATACGCCGGTATACCTCGTCCTCCGGATCCAGAAAATGGACGTCGCAGGTGGCTGCCACAGGCTTTCCGAACAGTTCGCCCAGTTTTACGATCCTGCGGTTGATGTCCATAATTTCTTCCATGGAGCTGACCGGCTCCCGGTCGCTTTCCACCATAAAAGCGTTGTTTCCGAGCGGCTGAATTTCCAGATAATCATAAAATTTCACCAGCCGGATAATATCCTCCTCCGGCCTTCCCCCTAAAATGGCCCGATAAAGTTCGCCCGCCTCACAGGCGGAACCTAAGAGCAGTCCTTCCCTGTATTTTACAAACTCGCTCTTCGGGATCCGGGGTCTTTTTCTGAAATACGTCAGATGCGACATAGATATCAGGCGGTAGAGATTGATCCTTCCGATATCGTTTGAAGCCAGAATGATTGCGTGATAGGTCGGAAGCTTCATGATCGTCTCCGGCGAAGCGACGCCCATCTGATTGACTCCGTCGAGCGTTTCCACGCCGCGCCCGCGCAGCATTTTCACAAACCGCACAAAAATTTCCGCCGTGCAGGCCGCGTCGTCCACCGCCCGGTGATGGTTGTCCAGGGAAACGCCAAGGGCCTTTGCCACGGTGTCCAGCTTAAAACGGTTTAAATTGGGCAGGAGGATGCGCGCAAGCGCCACGGTGTCGACGACCGTAAACGAACACGCGATCCCCTGCCGCTCACAGTTTTTCCGAATGAAACTCATGTCAAAATCGGCGTTGTGCGCTGCCATCACGGCCCCCTGGCAAAAGTCCATAAAGCGGGGCAGGATATCCTCGATGACGGGCGCGTCCATCACCATATCGTCCCGGATGGAAGTCAGTTCCTCAATCCGGAACGGAATCGGCACTCCCGGGTTGACAAAACTGGAAAAACGGTCCGTGATCTCTCCTTTTTCGACCCGCACGGCGCCGATTTCGATAATCGCGTCTTTGTCAGGGGAAAAACCGGTCGTCTCCAGATCAAACACCACATAGGCATCGTCAAGATTCTGGTTCCGGGAGCCGACGACAATCTCTTTTAAATCGTCCACCAGATATGCTTCCACACCGTAGATCACTTTAAAATCGCTGTCCGGTGGCAGCGCGTGGTTTGCGTCCGGAAACGCCTGGACGTCTCCGTGATCCGTGATGGCGATCGCCTTATGTCCCCATCTGATCGCGCGCTTAACGATATCCTTTACCTCGGAAACGCCGTCCATATCGCTCATTTTCGTATGGCAGTGCAGTTCCACGCGCTTTGCGGGGCTCATATCCATCCGCGTGGTCGTAAAATCTGCAATCTTTTTCATGCCTGTCACGGAACCGATTGTCAGTTCGCTGTCAAATTTGTCGATCGTCGTGACGCCTTTGATTTTTAAAAACGCGCCTTTTTTTAGCCCGGCTTCCGCAAGTCCGGCCAGCTGGTCGTTGCGGACAAATAGTTTCAGCCCGATGGAATCGGTAAAATCGGTTACGGACAGAATCACAATCGTTTTTTCATTGCGAATCTCGCGCGTCTCCATCGTCATGACCTGACAGCGGACGGTGACTTCCCCCATCTCCCCGACAATTTTTTCGATCTCGATCGGCTCGTCGTCAAAATCACGTCCGTATATGACGTCGGGATTGTCCGGTTTCCTGCGCGTTTCCCTCGAAAAGGTCCCCCTGTCCGCCTGTTTTGTCCGCACTTCGCCCGCCGTTTTCTTTGCTGCCGCAGCGTCCGCGGCATGTTCTGGAATACCCGTTCTGCCGGACTGCGGCGAGGCCGGCAGATCCGCGGCGTTTCTGTCTTCTAAACCAGAATCCGCTTCCCCCCGCAGACTGACTCTTTTTACAATATTTTCTATTTCAAGCTGCATCTGAAGATCGCTGTTTTTTTTATGCCGGCTCTCTTTCGGCTCTTCGTAGGCAAGCTCGACAGACAGATTCAGGCCGCACCGTTCACAGACCACTTTTTCTAAAAATTCAACGATTTCATCCGCCCGCGTCTGGGCAATGATCGTATTTTCCAGCGTCAGCGTGAGGTGCGTCTCATCCGAAAAATCCATTTTTGCGGTCCGCAGCAGATTGTATTCCATCAGACTATAACTTTTTAGTTCCTCGAGGATGCTGTCTTTATAAAGCTCCATCAGTTTCTGAGGCGTGTACTGTCTGGACAGGCTGTATTTTTCAACCACTCTGACGTGAATGTTCCTGCCTTTAAAAATCTGTTCGCGGATGGATGCCTCCAGGCCGTAGATTTTTTTTTTCGGGATCAGACGGGTTCCCAGCAGATAGACACGGAGATGATCCTTCTCACGGTTCATCCCGACCTTTGTCACTTCCGCTTCCGAGAGAAGCTTTTTTAAATCACCGTCGATATTTAACGTAGGAAAAACATCAAAAAACGGTTTCGTCATATCGCACCTTCATTCCATTCCTGTGGTGATTTTGTCGAGAATACCAGTCAGATGCGCGATCGCCACCCCGTAATTGGTCATCGCCACCCCCTGCTTCTTTGCACGGTCAATGCGTGACATCACATATTTCCGGTTGAACATACAGGCGCCGCACTGAATAATCAGATCATAACCCGAGAGATCCTGCGGAAAATCAGTTCCGGCCGCAATATCCACCGTAAGACCGGAACCAAAACGTTTTCTCAGCAGGCCGGGGATCTTCTCACGCCCGATGTCTTCCGTGAGCGGCGCGTGGGTGCAGCATTCTGCGATCAGTACCCTTGCATGCTCTGTCAGCGCGTCAATCTTCTGCGCCCCCTGAAGATAATAAGGGAGATCTCCCTTGTACGCGGCAAAGAGTACGGAAAAGGAGGTCAGCCTGCTTTCCGCAGGTTTGTTTTCGTACACATAGCCAAATGCCTGAGAATCCGTGATAATCAGCTTTGGCGGCCGCATCAGGGCCTTTATGGCGCTTTTAAACTGATCGGTTGTCACGCACATAATCAGGCATTTTTCGTCGAGCAGCTCTCTCAACGTCTGTACCTGTGGAAGAATCAGACGGCCTTTGGGCGCCTGGATATCCTGCGGCATCACCAGCAGGACCAGATCATCCTTTTCCACAAGCCCGCCGGTGATCAGACGCGTACCGTAATTTTCCGGAAGGAGACGCACCAGCGCCTCCTTCACCGCTTCCTTGCCCTCTCCGGTCACGGCGCTGAAAACGACAGCCGTCTCTTTCGTTTCCGTTTCGACTTCCACGGCAGTCCGCTGCGCATCTTCTTTTAAATCAGCTTTGCTCACCACAAAAAGGACCGGTGTATTTTTTTCCTTAAAAAAATGATGCCAGTACCGCTCTGTATCAGAAAGTGCTTCTCCCGGGACGAGAATGACGGCCACATCTGTCTTTTCCGCGGCCAGCCGGGTCTTTTCCACACGGCGCGCGCCAAGTTCGCTTTTATCGTCCGATCCGGCCGTGTCCAGAAAGACGCAGGGGCCAAGCGGATATAGCTCCAGTGCCTTATAGACCGGATCTGTCGTCGTGCCGGCCACATCCGAAACGATGGAGACTTCCTGTCCGGTAAACGCATTTAAAAATGATGATTTTCCACTGTTTGTCCCGCCGAACACGCCGATATGCAGACGGCTGGCGGAAGGCGTCTCATGCAGTCCTGCCATATGTCACCTCATTTCTGCGCTGCTTTTGCGCATTCCTTTTTCTGTCTGCGCTTCCGTGCCAGAGTTTAAAAACGAAAATCACGTTTTCCATCGGAAATATCATGGATATGTTCATAGGCAGTCTGCCTTACCCTGGGGTTCGGAATGTTGGAAAGCTCTTTTTCAATCAGCTCCATTCCGATCTTTCGCGTCTCGTCACCGGCGTAATCTTCCAGATACTCCTTCAACGTCATAAGGGCATTCGGGTGACAGCAGTTTAAAATCTGCTTATTTTTGCACAGAGCCATAAACCGGTCCCCGGTCCGCCCCTCTCTGTAGCATGCCGTACAGAAACTCGGAATATAGCCCAGTTTCATCAGCCAGTTTACCACCTCGTCCAGTGTCCGCTGATCGCTGACGTCAAACTGCGCGCTCGTCACGTCGTCTTCTGTTTCCGGCTCGGCATATCCGCCAACACTCGTCTTTGACGCGCCGCTGATCTGTGAGACGCCGAGGGGCAGCACTTTTTCCCGGACAGCCTGACTCTCTCTCGTGGAGATGATCATTCCCGTGTAGGGCACCGAAATGCGGATCAATGCACAGATTTTTGCAAACGTATCGTCGCCGATGCCATTGTCGAAAGCCGAAGGATCAATGTCATCCGCATGTTTGACACGCGGCACGCTGATCGTGTGCGGGCCGACACCGTGGACCGCTTCCAGGTGTTCCGCGTGCATTAAAAGCCCTGCAAATTCATAGCGGTACATTTCAAGGCCAAACAGAACGCCGAGGCCGACGTCGTCGATGCCTCCCTCCATCGCACGGTCCATCGCTTCCGTGTGGTATGCATAGTCGTGTTTTGGTCCGGTCGGATGCAGCTTCTCATAGCTCTCTTTGTGATATGTCTCCTGGAAGAGGATGTATGTACCGATTCCGGCTTCTTTTAATTTCCGGTAATTTT
>CANDFU010000162.1 GCA_947384095.1 uncultured Roseburia sp.
GAGATTATCCGGGTGATAAATCTTGATCAGATCTTTATAGCGCTTTTTCAGCGCCTGCTCGCTCGCAACGCCGACAAAAAACATCGCGCGCACCGCCGTATGCGGTTCGACGGACGACCGGTCCGCTTTCTCGTGGGCGCTCACATATCGATAGAAGCTGCGCTGTTTCTCAAACTGCTGCTTCTCCACGGCAAGCTTCTTTACCTCTTCCTCAAGAATCTTCCACTTCATCTCAAAAAGATGCTTCTCCGTCTCGATTCTCCTGTCCTCTGCCCGCTTCTCGATCGAAAACTCCTGCCTTAAGCGTTCCAGCTCGCGGCGCTCCCTCTCCAATTCCCGCTTTTCCTCTTTCATCTTCTGTCGAAGGCGTTCGATCTCCGCCTTTTCATCGGGCTTTTCGCTCCGGGGTTCGCTCTCCGCCTTCTCGCTGAAACGCCACTGCGGATAAATGACTTTTGACTCTTCCTGCTTTACTGCCGCATGATTCACGCTTTCTCTCCTTACCGCATTCTGCGCATCCGGATATTCCGGACGCCCTGAACACGCAAAAAACACTGCCAGAAAATCCCAGCATTAGTTACCGGATATCGTCATAATACTACATCTAGTGGAAATGTCAATAGTCAATTTTCACAATCATTGCATGAAAGGCAGGGCAGACGTCAGATGTCATCCAGCGATTCTTTTAATTTTCCCATAAATCCCTTCTTTTTCTTCGGTTTTTCTTTCGCGGAATCATCGCCCTGGCCCGCACGCCTTAACGTGCCGCCCACCGCATCGTCAAATCTGCGCAGCGCCTCCTTTGCCTCTGCGTTTAAGTTCGTCGGCACCTGTACTACCAGAGTTACATAGTGGTCGCCGCGCACCGCCTTGTTTCGCAGAGACGGCACTCCTTTGCCCTTCAGCCGGATGCGCGTATCGGTCTGTGTTCCCGGTTTCACCTCATAGAGCACATCGCCGTCTACCGTATTGATGCGGATCTCGCCGCCCAGTGCCGCCTGCGCGTAAGAAACCGGAGCCGTGGAATAGATATGCATATCCTGCCGCTGGAAGATCGGATGGCGCGATACCACAACCTCCACCAGAAGATCGCCCCTCGGCCCTCCGTTCACGCCCGGCTCTCCTTTTTCACGGATGCGGACACTCTGCCCGTTGTCAATCCCCGCCGGAATCGATACCTGGATCTTTTTCCTGCTGGAAATGTACCCGGTTCCACGGCAGTCCGGGCACTTCTCACGCACAATCTTACCGGAACCGTTACAGTCCGGACAGCTCTGCACGTTCTGTACCGTGCCAAAAAACGACTGCTGGGTAAACACGACTTTTCCCTTTCCGCCGCACTTCGGGCAGGTCTCCGGGTTCGTCCCCGGCTTTGCACCCGTCCCGTGACACGTCTTACATTCATCCTTTAAGACCATCTCGATTTCTTTCTCACAGCCAAACACAGCTTCCTCAAACGTAATACGGACGCTTGTTCGTAAATTCGCTCCTTTCATCGGCCCGTCGTTTGCCCTTCTGCGCGAACCGCCGCCAAAAAAATCTCCGAAGATATCCCCAAAGATATCTCCCATATCCATCCCCGAAAAATCAAATCCGCCGGCGCCGCCCGTGCCGTCAAACGCCGCATGGCCGAACTGATCGTACTGCCTGCGCTTTTCCGGATCGCTTAAGACCGCATACGCCTCCTGTGCCTCCTTAAACTTCGCTTCCGCCTCTTTATCGCCAGGGTTCATGTCGGGGTGATATTTTTTTGCAAGAACACGAAACGCTTTTTTGATATCGGCATCCCCTGCCGTCTTGCTCACGCCTAAGACCTCGTAATAATCTCTCTTATCTGCCATAACTTTTCCTCTTTTCCGCCTCTCCTTATTCCGGATTTTTCTGTTCTGGCTTTACTCCTTACCACTGCACAAAGGTTTCCGGATGCCTTCATCCGGAAACCCCGTGTATTTATGCTCTGCAGTTATACCTCTTTGAAATCCGCATCCACCACATCGTCCGCGGCTCCTGCATCTGCAGCGCCGCCCATATCCGGGCCTGCGCCCGCAGCGCCCTGACTCTGTGTCTGCTCATACATCTTCGCAAATACCTTCTGTGCGCTCTGTGTCAGCTTCTCCTGCAGGGATTTCAGCTCGGTGACATCCGCCTCCGTCATTTCCTCCGCATTCTGATGCGCCTCGAGGAAAGACTTCACCGCATTCATGTCATTTTCTACCTCTGACTTGTCTGCCGCATCCAGGTTCGCTCCCACCTGATCAAGCGCCTGCTGTGTCTGGAATACAAAGGAATCCGCATCGTTTCTCGCATCGATGGCCTGTTTTCTCTTGCGGTCCTGCGCCTCGTACTCTGCCGCTTCTCTCACCGCCTTATCGATCTCGTCGTCCGACATATTCGACCCCGCCGTGATCGTGATGTGCTGTTCTTTTCCGGTTCCTAAATCTTTTGCGGATACATTTACAATACCGTTTGCATCGATATCAAACGTAACCTCGATCTGCGGCACACCGCGGCGTGCAGGCGGGATTCCGTCGAGACGGAACTGTCCTAAGGACTTGTTGTCTCTTGCAAACTGTCTCTCGCCCTGTACGACGTTGATATCCACTGCCGTCTGATTGTCCGCCGCCGTCGAGAAAATCTGGCTCTTCTTCGTCGGAATCGTCGTATTGCGCTCGATCAGTCTCGTCGCAACGCCGCCCATGGTCTCAATCGAGAGTGAAAGCGGTGTAACGTCCAGAAGAAGGATTTCGCCTGCGCCGGCGTCCCCCGCCAGCTTGCCGCCCTGTACGGACGCGCCGATTGCAACGCACTCGTCCGGATTTAAGGATTTGCTCGGCTCTTTCCCCGTGAGCTGTCTCACCTTATCCTGAACCGCCGGGATACGTGTGGAACCGCCGACCAAGAGCACCTGCCCCAAGTCTGCATTTGTCAGCCCGGCATCACGCATCGCATTCTGTACCGGCGTCGCAGTACGCTCCACCAGATCGTGGGTGAGTTCGTCAAATTTTGCCCTCGTAAGGTTCATGTCAAAATGCTTCGGACCCTCCGCAGTCGCCGTGATAAACGGCAGGTTGATGTTCGTCGTCGTCGCGGAAGACAGCTCTTTTTTCGCCTTCTCAGCCGCTTCCTTCAGTCTCTGGAGCGCCATTTTGTCCGCCGATAAATCCACGCCTTCGGCCTTCTTAAATTCATCGATCATCCACTGCGTCACTTTATTGTCAAAGTCGTCGCCGCCGAGACGGGTATCGCCGTTTGTGGCAAGCACTTCGATGACGCCGTCGCCGATCTCAATGATCGAGACATCAAATGTACCGCCGCCGAGATCGTACACCATAATCTTCTGCTCTTTCTCATTGTCAAGTCCATACGCCAGCGCCGCTGCCGTCGGCTCGTTGATAATCCGCTTTACGTCAAGTCCGGCGATCTTTCCGGCATCCTTCGTCGCCTGACGCTGCGCATCGTTGAAATAAGCCGGAACGGTGATCACGGCCTCCGTCACCTTTTCTCCCAGATATCCCTCCGCGTCGGCTTTCAGCTTCTGGAGCACCATCGCTGAAATCTGCTGCGGCGAATACTGTTTGTCGTCGATATTTACTTTGTAATCGGTTCCCATGTGTCTCTTGATCGAGGCGATGGTTTTCTCCGCGTTTGTCACAGCCTGACGCTTTGCCGGCTCGCCGACGAGACGCTCCCCTGTCTTTGTGAAAGCAACGATGGACGGTGTGGTTCTCGCGCCCTCCTGGTTTGCGATAACGGTCGGTTTTCCGCCTTCCATGACTGCCACGCAGCTATTTGTGGTTCCCAGGTCAATACCGATGATTTTTCCCATGATCTCTTCCTCCTCAAAAATATGAAAACATAATGTTATGATCTATGATACAACAGCAACCATGCTGTGTCTGACAACGGAATCCTTATACAGATATCCTTTCTGCAGCTCCTGCGCCACCACGCCGGACCCGTATTCCTCACTCTCCACCTGCATCACCGCATTGTGGTATTCCGGGTTGAACTCCTGGCCCACCGCCTCAATCGCTGTCACGCCGACTGCCTCAAGCTCCGTCATAAGCTGCTTGTAGATCTTATCCATTCCCGTGACAAAAGCGTCCTCTTTCTGCTCTGCCGGCACAGCGGCAAGCCCGCGCTCAAAATTGTCCACCACCGGAAGCATCTTCTCTACAATCGTTTTCGCCCCCATATCGTACATCTGTGACTTTTCTTTCTCCGTGCGTTTGCGGAAGTTATCGAACTCTGCCATCTGACGTCTGATTTTATCGGTGAGCTCCTCGATCTGCTCATCCCTCTTGTCTTTCTTCTTTTTAAAGAAACCGCGCTTCTCTCCGGATTTTCCGGAAACGGCATCCTCTTTCTCTGTTTCTGCCGTCTCTTCTGCGCCCTCGCCGCATGCCTCCTCATCCTCTTCCGCGTCGACAGCCTCTTCTTCGGCTTCTTCGGCTTCCTCCCCTTCATCCTCCGCCGGCACAGCTTCTTCCGCTGTATTTTCTTCCTCCGGCATGTTGTTTTCCTTCTCCATATTTTCTATCTCTTCTGACATTTTTTCCAATCCCTCTTTACTGTATGCCATTGCAACCGCCTTTCTATGTCTTTCCTTTCGGTTTATCCAGAATCCCGTCCAGTGATTTTTTCAAAACCTTAAGGTTATCCATCACTTTTTCGTAATCCATCCGTTTCGGCCCGACAATCCCGATCGTCCCCCGGATGCCTTCCCCCAGCTCATACGTCGCCGTCACGACGCTGCAGTCCTTCATAGTCTGGATCGGGCTTTCATTTCCGATATAGACCTGTATCCCTGTGCTCTCCTCCTCCATCAGATTCTCGGTTACAAGACTTGCAAGCTGCTGCTTCTCTTCAAACGTGGAGATCAGCCCGCTGGCTTTCTCAGAGTCGCTCAGCTCCGGATATTTAAAGAAATTGGTCGTTCCGCTGGTGTAGATGCGGATATCCTCGTCCGGACTCATAACCTCTGCAAGCGCGTCGAGCACATTGCTGATAATATCGCTGTGGATGCCGGCCTGCTCTTTGAGCCTGGCGATCGTCCCCAGGTTAATCTCTGCGAGCGCGAGGCCGTTCAGGTTGGAATTGAGCAGGATGTTAAGCTTTAACATCGTCTCATTGTCAATGGGCCCGGCGACCGGTATCATTTTATTCTTGACCAGATTGCCCTCTGTG
>CANDFU010000163.1 GCA_947384095.1 uncultured Roseburia sp.
GAGATGACGAGAGGTGACTGGAGTTCAGACGTGTGCTCTTCCGATCTCGTGCCCGGCGCACAGCCGGAACGGTTTGTAGAAAATGCCATATCAACCGCGTCGGGGAGAAAACGGGTAATTCTGCTGGCGCATGACAGAACGGCGGGCACGGCGCAGTGCATTACGGGGCTGCTGAACGCGTTTCCGGATTACCGTATGGAACGGATAACTTCCGGAACAAAGCCGGTACAGTTTGTACGGCCCTGGGCGGCCGATTGAGAGAAGGCTTATAACCTGTGTTTATGCCAGGTTATAGGCTTCTTTTTCTTTAAGCTCTTAAAAAGCATGACGTTTTTCAAAATCCCTGAAACAGACAAACGGAACGGAATTTTGGCGAAAAGTTTTTAAAATCGGGTCCCTGCTTTGACAAACATTTTTTCGTCGTGATCTTATAATCAGACGCACTTGCAGAACAAAACAGGTGTGGCTGCAGAAAAAGAAAAGAGGAGATGGAAAAATGAAGAAAACAGGATGGAGACAAATGATACTGGGAGCGTTGGGCGGCGTGACGTGCGGCCTGAATGTGATGGGATGTTATCCGCTGGCGCCGGCCTATTTTGCGGCGCTGTATCTGGAAAACGTCAGCGGAATATTTCTCCTGGGATGCATGTACATAGGAATGGCGGTTTTTATGCCGCTTACGGCAGCAGTAAAATATGCGCTGGCGCTTCTCGTTTCCGCAGGAAGCATCAGGATTGTCATATGGGCGAATGAAGGCTGTCCGGCATTTATGGCCGGTCTCCTGACGGCCGTATCCACGGTGATTCTTTCGTTTGGCGGAAGCCTTCTGGAGTGGCGGGATCAGCCGGAAGCCGCCGCAGTATTGCTGGAGGGCGCTTTCGTGTTCGGAGCGGTAATTATTTTAAACCGTCTGCTGCATGCGGCGATGGAGTGGAAACCACAGGAATATGGAAAAGAGGAGATCATAAAAGAGCGGGGAAACGGGGAAAAGCTTAAAAATTACGCGGAATCTTTTCAGGGGCTGTCACAGATTTTCCAGTCGATGAGCATTAGGCGAAGCCAGTACGGCGCGGACGAGCTCGGAGCGATTCAGAATGAACTGACAGGAAAAATGTGTGCGTCCTGTGACTCCTGCGCGGTCTGCTGGGAGCGGGACAATGCGCCGCTTTACGGTGTCCTTTCCCAGATGCTGTCTTCTATCCGGCGCGAGGGCATCCCGGGGGAAGCTGAGAAAGAGGAGCTGGGACAGTACTGCAAGAGGAGCAGGGACATGGTGGAGGAGGCGGTACATGTGTTTGAGCGCGTCAATCTGAACCGGGCCTGGTATAACCGTCTTCTTGAAAACAGGCAGGTGATTGCGGAACAGCTCGACGCGATGGCCTATATTATGCAGGATTGCGCCAGGGAAGAACGGATACTGGATGTGCAGGAAAAGCACGCTCTGGCCCAGATCCGTTATCGGGCGAAAGAGAGTGGAATCGTAATTGAGGATATGCATCTGATCGAGACCGTCGAGGGACATTTGAAACTTTCCGCTGTCCTTCGGAGTAAAATGGGAGGGTGTGTCGCCGCAAAGACATTTCTGGCGGCAGTTTCAGCTGCGCTGAATAAGAAAATGCGTATGGCGGCGGATGCACGGACATTTATCGCGAAAGAGGCTTCTGCTTTTCAGCTGTATGAAGATACGGAATACCGCAACGTGCAGGGGATTGCGAGGATGAAAAAAGATGGGGCGCAGATTTCCGGAGACAATTTTTCATTTCTTGAACTGGAGCGGGGCGAGCTTCTGATGGGGCTCTCGGACGGTATGGGTTCCGGAAGTACGGCGTGCAAGGAGAGCGAGATGGTGCTTGATCTGGTGGAGCGTTTTCTGGAAGCGGGATTTTCCGTTGAGACGGCGGTGCGCATGATGAATTCTGCCATGGTAATGAAGGGGGAGGACGATCTTTATTCCACCGTGGACTTATGCAGGATCAATCTGTACAGCGGGATGGCAAAGCTGTACAAAATCGGGGCCGCGGCGACGTTTATCAAGCGTCCGGACGGGGTGGAATGTATCGCGTCGGGCAGCCTTCCGGTGGGCGCGAAGGCCCAGGTGGAGATTGAAATGCAGGAAGTATCGCTGAAAAACGGGGATTTTGTTGTCATGGTAACGGATGGTGTGCTAGAATATCTGCATGTGCCAAAGCCGGAAGAGACGATGCAGGAGATGATCGGGAGTATAAAGACGAACAATCCGGGGATTCTCGCAAAGAGGATTATGGAACGGGTCATGCTTTTTACCGGCGGCAGGGCACAGGATGATATGACAGTGCTGGCGGCCTGTATATGGGAGAAGGCATAAAAACGGCAGCGGCAGGGAGAGCAGGCAGGATGAGCCATAGACAAAGGGCGGAAGAACAGGCGGGGAAATATGACGGAGCGGATATGGGAATGGATGGAACAGGAAAAAATGATTGAGGCGGGAGATCTGGTAATCGCAGGCGTCTCCGGGGGGGCAGACTCTGTGTATCTCCTGCTATGCCTGCTGGAATATCGGAAAAAAATCAATTTTGCCGTCCGTGCCGTCCATGTGGAGCACGGGATTCGTGGGGAGGAAAGTCTGCGGGACGCCCGTTTTGTGAGGGAACTGTGTGAGAAGAAGCAGGTATCCTGCCGGGTTTATCATGTAGATGTCCCACGCTGTGCGCGGGAAGGGGGCATGGGGCTGGAAGAGGCGGCGCGTGCCCTGCGCTATGACTGTTACGGAAAGGAGGCGGTGCGGTGCGCCCGGCAGAAGATGCAGGGAAAAGGCCGGATCCGGATCGCGCTTGCCCATCATGCCAATGACAATGCGGAAACGATGCTTTTCAGGATGATACGTGGAAGCGGCATCCGGGGGCTTGGGGGAATGCGGGCAAAGCGCCCGTTTGAGGATGGCGGATATCGTGCCCCGGGTTTACGGCAGGAGGCGGGGAGCTTATCGGATGTCATGATTATCCGTCCTCTGCTGCGGTGTCTGCGCAGCGATATCGAGGCGGAGCTCGCCGCGCGCGGGCAGACATATTGTCGGGACAGTACCAACTTTAGCACGGACTGCAGCAGGAATTATCTGAGACATCGCGTTATGCCGGAGCTTGAAAAAATGAACGGCCGCGCAGTCTTCCATATGGCCCGGAGTGCCGAAATACTGCAGGAGACGGCGGCGTACCTGGAAGGACAGGCGGAGGAACTGACGCCGCGCGTGTGTAAAAGCAGCCAGGGAGATATTCTGATAAAAGAGGCAGAGCTGAGAAAATGTGCGCCGCTGCTGCAGAGGGAGCTGGTGCACCGTGCGCTGGAACGTGTGGCGGGCAATGGGAGCGATATCGGAAGTGTCCATGTCGGCGCGGTCATGGAATTGTTTTCACTTCAGACAGGGCGCAGCAGGAATCTGCCATACCGTGTGTGTGCAAAGCGCGTTTATGAAGGAGTCTGTCTCACAGGGCGCAGGGAGGAGGCGCAGGGAGGAGGCGCGTATGAAGTGACGCCGGAGCTCCTTTTTCTGGCCGGACAGGGTGAGAGAGTTTCCATTTCCCTGCCGGACGGGGAAATCCGGTTCCGGGTCTTTCCGTTTTTGGGGAAAATGGACGAAATTCCGAAAAAAAAGTATACGAAGTGGCTGAGTTATGATAAAATGAAAGGTGGATTACAGATTCGAAACCGCAAAGCCGGTGATTTTCTGCTGATCGATGAGGACGGACATAAAAAAAAGCTGAAAAAGTATTTTGTGGAAGAAAAGATTCCGGGCGACAAAAGAGACAGCGTATGGCTTATCGCGGACGGGGCACACATCGCATGGGTTGTGGGCGGACGGATCAGCTCAGACTGTAAAATCGGAGAACACACAGGAAAAATATTAGAAATACAAATTACTGGAGGAAGCTATCATGAAGATCAGAAAGATTAACGTTCATCTCACGGAAGAAGAGGTTGATGCAAGGATCAGAGAACTGGGGGCGCAGATCAGTTCGGACTGCGGCGGAGAGCCGCTTTGCCTTATCTGCATTTTAAAGGGTTCTATCTTTTTTACCTGTGAGCTGGCAAAGCGGATTACAGCGCCGGTAGAGCTTGATTTTATGTCGGTTTCCAGTTATGGGGCAGGGACGTCTTCCAGCGGCAGCGTCGAGATCAGGAAAGATCTTGACGGCAGCATTGAAGGGAAAAATGTCCTGCTGGTTGAGGATATCATTGATTCCGGAAGAACACTCCATTGTCTGCTTGATCTTTTAAAAAAGAGAAATCCAAAGAGCTTAAGGCTCTGCACGCTTCTGGACAAACCGGACCGCAGGGTAGTGGATGTTGCAGTGGATTATGTGGGTTTTGAGATTCCGGATCAGTTTGTGGTGGGTTACGGGCTGGATTATGACCAGAAATATCGGAATCTGCCTTATATTGGATTTGTGGAGACAGAGGAATAAAGGAGAAGCGGATTGAATAACAGGAGAAACAGTTACAGAGGATTTGGAATATATCTGATACTGATACTGGCCGTGATCGGCGTGTGGTATTGGATGGATGGAAATACGGCGGCAAATTCTTATTCCAGGGCACAATTTGACGCCGCGCTCGCAGAAGGAAAAATCGCGCAGGTGCGGATTGTTCCGAACCGCGAGATGCCCACGGGCAATCTCTATGTCACGCTCCGCGGCGGAGAGACGCAGACGCTTACGGTCAGCGACGTGAATGAGATTGAAGAGTATATGCGGGGAGCTGATTTCCTGAATTATACGGTGGAAAATCCACCTGCAGAGAGCTGGCTTCTGGCGTTGCTGCCGTATCTGATTATTTTTGCGGCGATGTTCATCTTCTTTATGATTATGACGAACCAGGCGGCGGCCAATTCCGGCGGCGGGAGCAAGATGATGAATTTCGGGAAGAGCCGCGCGCGGCTGATGACAGAAGAGCTGGTTAAGCAGGTGACGTTTGCCAGTGTGGCCGGTCTTAAAGAAGAGAAAGAAGAGTTGGCGGAAATTGTGGATTTTCTGCGCGCGCCAAAGAAATATACCAGGCTCGGCGCCAGGATTCCGAAAGGTGTGCTCCTGGTGGGGCCTCCGGGAACCGGAAAGACGCTTCTGGCCAAGGCGATTGCTGGCGAGGCGGGCGTGCCGTTTTTTAGTATTTCGGGCTCTGATTTCGTCGAGATGTTTGTCGGCGTCGG
>CANDFU010000164.1 GCA_947384095.1 uncultured Roseburia sp.
TTTTCACGTGCGGCGTCAATCAGACTCGTATGTCCTTCATGGAGATAACCCATGGTCGGAACAAATCCAATCGTTTTTCCCTCTCTTTTCCACGCCGCCGTCCGTTTTCTCACTTCTGCTATTGTTGATACAATTTCCATATCTTTAAAGCCCTCTCTCCGCTATAACTTATACTTCTATTGGCATCGTTTGTTTTAATAGAGTTTTTCAATCACAGAATCATCAATTTTAAAACAATGTTCTTCCGCAGGAAATGTCCCCTTTTTTGTCTCTCTGATATATGCTTTTATACCCTCGCGCATCACTGCCCCCGCATCTGCAAATACTTTTACAAATTTAGGTTTAAATCCGCCGTACATTGCGAGAAGATCCTGGTAAACAAGAACCTGTGCGTCACAATCCGGCCCGGCCCCGATCCCGATTGTCGGAATAGAAAGTTCTTGCGTAATGATTTTCGCAAGCTTTGCAGGAACGCATTCCATCACAATCATGCAGGCACCTGCTGCTTCAAGTGCTTTTGCGTCCTCCAGCAATTTTTTTGCCGCCGCCTCGTCCTTTCCCTGTACCTTAAAACCGCCAAATGCATTGACCGACTGTGGTGTCAGACCAATGTGCGCCACAACCGGAATGGAAGCTTTCGTAATCGCTTCGATATGCGGAACAAATTCTGCCCCGCCTTCCAGTTTTACTGCATTGGCACGCCCCTCCTTCATCAGGCGGCCGGCATTTACAACCGCATCATAGACAGACGTCTGATAAGACATAAACGGCATATCAGTCACCAGAAATGCCTCTTTCGTTCCCCGCGCAACCGCAGCGGAATGATGTATCATGTCTTCCATTGTGACAGACAATGTATCCTCATAACCAAGCATCGTCATTCCCAGAGAATCCCCTACGAGAATCATATTGACTCCGGCTTCGTCCATAATCTTCGCAGTCGTATAATCATAGGCAGTTACCATAACCGTCTTTTCATGCTCCAGCTTACTCTTTTGCAACGTTACTATTGTATTCTTCATGATCTCCTCTTTCCCTGTCTGCCAGTATCCTACGGCGTACCGGCAGACAGATTTTATTTCGTTACCTGCCGCCGCACAGATTTTCCATCGCCGCATAATCCCGGCCCGGATGTTTTATCCTGGCCAGGGAAATGAGATATCCTGCATTTTTCCGATAAACTTCGCGCATGTCCGGATCAAGGGCTTTTAGATGCTTTTGAATCGTATCCAGATCATTCCGTTCCAGAGGCCCTGTCAGAGAGGCGGCGCATCCCTGGTCCAGTATATGGTCCAGATTGCCCTTCGCAAGCGCGTACAATTCTCTTCTCGCCTCTGCCTCTGTAAATCCGCATTCCACCAAAAGCTGCTGTGCCATAAATATCAGTGTCGTCATATAATTTGACGATAAGGCGGCAGCCGCGTGATATTTTACTTTGTTTTCTGCTGTGAGTATCCTTGTCCGGTTTCCAATCTCACAGAACGCTTTTTCAATAAGGTGAATATAAGTATCATCTCCCTCGATCACAAACAAAACATCCGAAAGCTCCCTCCAGGAGTTTTCCCTGCTGCTGATCGCAAAAAGTGGATGAATGGAATAGGCATAACAATTACTGCCTATGTCAGAAAAGATGTGTGAACTATGAAGACCGCTGCAGTGACTTACGATCTTGCCGGAGAGATAGGGAGAGGCCTGCCTGCCGACTTCCTCTATCACACTGTCCGGCACCGTAAAGAAAAGCATATCGCAACTGCTTATAATTTCCTGCAGACTTTCATAAAATGTAGTCTGTGTAAACCCTGCCGCCCATTGGGCGGACTTAAGACTCCTGCTGTAATAACCTCCTATATGCCAGCCTTTTTCTTTTAAATATTTTCCAAGTGACACGCCGGTCCTTCCGGCGCCAATAAAACCGATCTGCATACCATTCAATGTAAAATACAACGCCTCCTCTCCGGAAGCAGTATGCGACTGTCTCATTCCTGCGCATCTTATTCTGTCATGCACATCCGATATAAGCAGCCTTCGTATAGTTTTATCTATCTTTTCTCTACCGGGCGCCACAGGCCATCTATATTCCGGTATGATTTCCTGAAAAGAATATCATCCGTTTCCCAACGACGTTCCGATAAGTTTAATATAGCATTTGTCACATGAATTGTAAATTGTTTGTTTTTATTTTTTACTTCCTCGCCACAGTCACGATTCTGGGCATAAGCAGCCCCAATACCACAATTCCGATCGAAATAATCTGTGAAGTAGAGAGCACGCCGATACTGCCCCGATAATCATTGCGCAGAAATTCAATCGCAAACCGGCCTGCGCCGTAGAGAAGAAGATACAGGGAAGCCACCCTTCCTTCTTCCGGCTCTCTTTTTGCATACAAAAGCAACAGACCACAGATCAGAAAATCACCTGCTGAAGAGATAATCTGGGTCGGAATGAGTTTTACCCCGCCGGGCGCATACGCAGAATTGCGGAATATAATTCCATACCATGCGTCCGTCTCTCTCCCGTAGCAGCATCCTGCAAAAAAACACCCAATCCTGCCAATTCCCTGTGCCAGGGCAACGGCAGGCATCACAAGGTCAAAGTAAGACAAAAAAGAAACTTTCCTGAAACGGCAGTATACATAACTGCACACTACACCGCCGATAATCCCCCCATACACCACATACCCTGTTCTGAAATTCCACAGGATCGACGGGTTATTCAGAATTTTCGGCAATTCCACAATATAGTAAAGTATACGCGAACCCGACATTCCCCCGATCATGGCGCATAAAAATATACCGTAAATAATATCCTCATCAAAGTTTCTTCTTTTTCCCCGCGCTAATGTCATCACAAGAGCCATAAAAAAACCGGCCGCCATCATAACTCCATACATATAAATTGTAACCGGCCCGATTGAAATACTGTTAAACATATCTTCCCGCCTTTCTCTGCCGCTCTTCAATACCCGTATATCTCATAAATTTCATCCGTGTAAACGCCTTTTTCTTTATACACAATCAGTGGACGCTCCACCGTAAGCCTCGGTTTTCCGCCCAGCAAACCTTCAATCAGAACCATGTTCGGCTCTCTGTCCGCATAAGGGTAGACAAGCTTCATCCGTTTTGGTTCAATTTTACAGGCTGTCATTTTGACAAAAATCTCAGATAAACGAAACGGGCGATGTACCATAAAAAAGTGTCCTCCCGGCCTTAAAAGCTTTGCGCTTTCTCTGAGCACATCATCCAGGGTACATAAAACTTCATGTCTTGCAATCCGCCTGGCGGCACATTCTGATTTCAATCCGTGTGTATCAATCATATAAGGAGGATTCGTGGTTATAATATCAAAAGAAGATGCTCCAAAAATATCTGAAGCATCCCTGATATCTCCGGTCACTATTTTTATTTTTTCCTCCAGATGATTGCAGGCAACGCTCCGTCTTGCCATATCCGCACTCTCTTGCTGAATTTCCAGCGCCGTAAAATCCTGTGCGTCTGTCTTTGCTTCCATCAGAATCGGTATAATGCCTGTCCCTGTTCCAAGATCCAGGACCTTCTGCCCTTTTTTCGCCTGTGCAAATCCCGACAAAAGGACAGCATCCATTCCGAAACAAAATCTTTTCGGATCCTGAATAATAAAATAACCGTTGCGGTGCAATTCATCCAGACGTTCGCCTTCGCGCAGAAAATCATCCCGAATCGGACATTCACTTTGAATCATCAATCTTTGATTTTCCTCCCTTATCTTCCAGGGCTGCCAGCGCTTTCAGCTCTTCTGCGGACAATTTTTCGCCGCCCTGAGAAAACTTTTTATTTTCCTTTCTGCGCCTTGGCTTAAATCTGAGCTGCTCTACTTTATAATCCCTGATTTCTTTTTCGTCATTGACTTCGACCAGAACTTTCACCGTCTGACGAAGTACGTTCACCGAAGAAACTTCTCCCCTCAGACCGTCATCCGTTGTGACATAATCTCCAGATCCCGGAAGACGGCTGTTCAAATATTCATAGGTATCCTCTTCATTTTTCAGACAACACATCAGACGCCCGCACACACCGGAAATCTTGGTCGGATTCAACGAAAGATTCTGTTCTTTTGCCATCTTAATGGAAACCGGGGCAAATTCGGTCAGATACGTATTACAGCAGAGCAATCGTCCGCAGATACCGATACCTCCTCTTATTTTTGTCTCATCCCGCACTCCGATCTGTCTTAACTCAATCCTTGTCCTGAATACTGCCGCCAGATCTTTTACCAGCTCGCGAAAGTCAATCCTGCCGTCAGCCGTAAAATAAAAGAGCAGTTTGTTGTTGTCAAACGTATATTCCGCATCTACAAGCTTCATTTCCAGTTTGTGCTTCGCAATTTTTTCGAGACAAATCCCAAATGCATCCTTTGCCTTCTCACGGTTGCGCTCCACAATTTTTTCATCCGCCTCCGTGGCAATCCGGATTACAGGCTTCAGAGGCTGAATCACGTTTTCCTCAAATATCTCCCTTGGTCCGCCGACCACGGATCCGAGCTCTATTCCACGCGCGGTCTCAACAATCACATGCATTCCGTCTTTTAATTCCAGATTTTCCGGCCCGAAAAAATATATTTTCCCCGCTTCACGGAAACGGACCCCAACTACCTTTACCATTCTAGTTCTCCTTTATCGTGAGCAGCAGAAGCTCGATCACCAGATCAAAATTCACATTTGCATCCAGACGTATTTTTGCTTTCTGCAGCGCTTTGATTATTGTTTCAATTCCATTATAAGAACTCTTTTCCGCCTGCCTCTTTATGTCATAAACCTCATCTTTAAATATGAGATTGTTCACATCATTGGTCGCCTTAAACAAAAGCACATCACGATACCAGACCATCATAAGATCAAAATAGTCGTTGATTTCAAGCTTATATTCCCCTATCTGTCTGACAGCCGCCATCATCTCATAGAGATCAATTTCTTTCAGACGCTTTAAAAGCTGCAGGGCAGAAGCCTTCAGCTCGTTAAAATTTTCCGACGACGCAAGCTGAATCGCTTTTCCGACATTCCCCTGCGCAAATGCAACACAAACTTTTGCCTGGTAATCCGGTATCTGGTAATTACTCATCAGATACTTTTCAATCTTTTCGTCCGGCACCGCCCGGACCGAAAGCGTGACGCAGCGCGAAAGAAT
>CANDFU010000165.1 GCA_947384095.1 uncultured Roseburia sp.
GGAAACTGGTCCTACTATAATCGGGGTTCTACTTATGCGATGGACAGCCTGCTCGGCGTAAAGTATGTTTTATCTTCTGTGCCTCTTAGCGCTCCATACGAGCTCATAAGCGAACAGAACGGCATTTTAACATACCGTAATCCATACGCTCTGCCAATCGGCTTTTTGTCGTCCAGTAATATCAAAGACTTCAGCTCGTCAATCGAACATAAATTTCAAATGCAGAATGAAATGTGGCGGGCTCTTGCTCCGGAGATCGGAGAAGATATTTTTAAAGAACAGCCGATAAAAGAAGTAATTCTCAAAAACCTTTCGGAGTCGTCCGACGGTAACGGCTACTTTTACCCCATCGATGCCGAAAAAAGAAGCGCTATTGTCTATACCTTTACCACGGAAACTGAAAACCCTGTTTTTCTCTTTCTCCCGACCATCGACATGAAAACCGTCGATGTAGAGGTGAACGGAGTACCAATCGGACAATATTTCCATTCCTACATATATGACATTTTGCGACTGGGAAGCTTTGAAAAAGGGGAAAAAGTCAAAGTAAAATTAAAAATAAAAAAGAATCAGTATGTAAATATTACAGATACATGGCTGTATTATCAGGATCTGGAATTGTCACAGAAATACTTCTCTGCTTTAAACACAGGCGGGATATCTTTAACCAGAATCTCTGACTCCAACCTGCAGGGCACTTTTTTCTGTACCGGTGAAAAGAAATATGCATTTTTCACCATTCCCTATGAAGACAGCTGGCATGTCTATATCGACGGCAAAGAAACGGACACTTTTATGAGCGCGGACACTTTTCTTACAGCAGAAGTCCCAAGTGGTGAGCATGAAATCAGATTGCGATATATACCAGAAGGCGCCGTATCCGGCTTGATTCTGACAGGTGTCAGCCTTATTTTCTGCATTGCCTGGCTGTGGCTGCGAAGAAAGAAACTGGCCGCATAACAATAATCGCATAACAAAAAAAGAGATGCAACGTACAATGTTCCATCTCTTTTTTATTTCATAGGAAAAACCCTTTTTATAGCTATTTCGAAAGATCAATCCGCACCAGCGCTTTGCGCAATGCAAACTCGGCACGCTTCACATCGACCGCCTCTGTCTTATGGGCAAGCCGCTCCTCCGCGCGCTTTCTTGCCTCCTCCGCGCGGTTTTTATCAATCTCCTGCGGCCACTCCGCAACCTCCGCGAGAAGTGTAACCTTATCCGGCAGAATCTCTGCAAAGCCGGAATGAACGGCCGCCACCACGTCCTCCTCTCCGTCATTGTGAATCTTCACAATCCCCGGAGCCAGGACGGTTGTGAGCGGAATGTGTCTTTTATACACACCAAGCTCACCGGCAGCCGTATTAAATTCAATCATCGTCGCTCCGCCCGTATGGAAAATACGATCCGGTGTGATGATTTCCACTTGAAAAACCCTGCTGTCGTCCGCCATAATTATCCTCCATTACGCCTGCACCCGTGCACGCACCTCATCAATCGTGCCGGCATTTAAGAAGTAACTCTCCGGAATATCATCATGCTTTCCTTCCAGAATCTCCTTAAAGCCACGGACCGTTTCGGTGATCGGAACATATTTTCCGTCAAGCCCCGTAAACTGCGTCGCCACGAAGAACGGCTGGGACAAAAATCTCTGTATTTTTCTCGCGCGGTTTACGACAAGCTTATCATCCTCGGACAACTCATCCATACCGAGAATCGCGATGATATCCTGCAGCTCTTTGTACTTCTGTAAAATCTCCTGTACGCCGCGGGCCACCTCGAAATGCTCCTGCCCCACAATACGCGGGTCAAGGATACGGGAAGTGGATCCAAGCGGATCCACCGCCGGGTAAATTCCCAGCTCGGCGATCGAACGCTCCAGAACCGTCGTCGCGTCCAGATGGGCAAACGTCGTCGCCGGAGCCGGATCCGTCAGGTCGTCCGCCGGCACATAAACTGCCTGCACCGATGTGATGGAACCGTTTTTCGTGGACGTGATCCGCTCCTGAAGAGCGCCCATCTCAGTCTGCAAAGTCGGCTGATAACCGACGGCGGAAGGCATACGGCCGAGAAGCGCGGACACTTCAGAACCGGCCTGTGTAAAACGGAAAATATTGTCGATAAACAGCAACACGTCTTTTCCGCCTTTATCGCGGAAATACTCTGCCATCGTAAGACCAGTCAGAGCCACGCGCATACGGGCTCCGGGCGGCTCGTTCATCTGTCCGAACACCATGGTCGTCTTATCGATAACGCCGGACTCTTTCATCTCATAATAGAGGTCATTTCCCTCACGGGTACGCTCACCCACGCCTGTAAATACGGAAAATCCGCCGTGTTCGGTAGCGATATTGTGTATCAGCTCCTGAATCAGCACGGTTTTTCCTACGCCGGCGCCGCCGAAAAGTCCGATCTTACCACCCTTCTGGTAAGGGCAGAGGAGATCCACGACCTTGATTCCTGTCTCAAGCATCTCCTGGGACGTCGCCTGCTCTTCAAAAGCCGGCGCCGGTCTGTGAATCGGCCAGGTCTCAACACCCGACGGAGGATCAACCTCATCGATCGGGCGTCCGAGAACGTTAAACATGCGTCCCAGCGTATTTTCGCCGACAGGAACGCTGATCGGCGCCCCGGTCGCTATCGCATCCATGCCGCGGACAAGTCCGTCCGTCGGTCCCATTGCGATACAGCGAACCGTATCGTCGCCCAGATGCTGCGCCACTTCCACCACAAGCTCTGCTCCGGCAGCGCCGTTTTTCAACGGAACCCTGATTGCTTCGTTGATCTCCGGCAGACTCCCCTCCGTAAACTTGATGTCCAAAACGGCACTGATAATCTGGGTAATCTTACCAATATTATTTGCCATTGCTCTCTTTCTCCTTGAAAAATTATACGCTATGATATTGCAGAAGCGCCTGCTATAATCTCTGTCAGCTCCTGCGTGATGGAGCCCTGGCGTGCTCTGTTATATTTCAGCGTCAGATCACTGATCATCTCTTCTGCATTGCTCGTCGCGGAATCCATCGCCTGCATTCTCGCGCCGTTCTCACTGGCAACTGCCTCCACGAGCGCACCGTAAAACAGGCTGGTCACATATTTGGGGATGATCATGTCAAGCGCCTCCTCCTCATTCGGCTCATAATTCATAAGCACATTGGACGCCGCCGCACTTTCTATCTCCTCCCCGTCAAATTCCACCGGGAGCAGCTTGATCAGTTTCGGCTCATGGCTTACCGTATTTTTAAAATGCGTGTACGCCAGATAAATTTCACCGATCTCTCCCGCTGTGTAATCGCCCAGGACCCTTTTGCAGAGTTCCGCCGCATCCGCATAGGAAGGTGACTCAATAATCCCCGAGCCGTCCATTTTCACTTCATAGCCCCTGCGCTCCAAAGCCTCCTTTCCCTTGTTCCCGATGGCATAAACCTCCACATCCTTCGCCGGAAGCGCATCGCTCCCGGTCACAAGTTTTGTGATATTGGAGTTGTAGCCTCCGGCAAGACCACGGTTGGATGTGATCACAATCACCGCTTTCTTCGCAGATGTCCCCCTATTGAGATACGGATGGTTGATCGTACCGGACTTTGCCAGCATGGATGTAACCGTCTGATACATATAATTAAAATACGGATTGGTCTGTTCCGCCCTGTTTTTTGCCTTCTGCAGTTTTACGGTAGAAACAAGCTTCATGGCTTTCGTGATCTGCTGCGTACTCTGTATGCTGCCTTTTCTTCTTTTTATGTCCCTCATTGAGGCCATAATTCGCACACCGCCTTTCGTCCTGCCATAAATTATTTCACAAAGTCTGCTTTACATTCCTTAATGGCCTGTACCAGCTTCGCCTCGACTTCTTCGCTCATTACCTTTTCGGTGCGGATTGCCTCCGGAATCTCCGGGTATCTGGTATCCACATATTCAAACAATGCCTGTTCAAACGGAAGAATCTTCGCCACCGGAATATCAATGAGATATTTCTGGGTCGCCGCATAGATAATCATAACCTGCTTCTCCACCGCCATCGGCTGATACTGCGGCTGCTTTAACATCTCGCGGATTCGTTCGCCCTGCGCCAGTTTCTCACTTGTATCAGCATCCAGCTCGGACCCGAACTGTGAGAAAGCGGCGAGCTCACGATACTGCGCCAGCTCCACACGGATCGGCGCCGCAATCTTTTTCATCGCCTTGATCTGGGCGGAACCGCCGACACGGGATACAGAAAGGCCCGCATTGATCGCCGGGCGAAAACCGGAATTAAACATTTCCGTTTCAAGATAAATCTGCCCGTCCGTGATCGAGATAACATTCGTCGGAATATAGGCTGACACATCGCCTGCCTGCGTCTCAATAATCGGAAGCGCCGTAAGAGAACCGCCGCCCAGCTTATCGGAAAGTCTCGCCGCACGCTCCAGCAGCCTGGAGTGCAGATAGAAGACGTCTCCGGGGTATGCCTCGCGTCCCGGCGGCCTTTTTAAGAGCAGGGAGAGTGTACGGTACGCCGTCGCATGCTTACTCAGATCATCGTACACCACGAGCACATCCTGCCCGTTCTCCATCCATTCTTCTCCGATCGCGCATCCCGCATACGGCGCAATATACTGCAGCGGAGCCAGCTCACTCGCCGTCGAAGCGACCACAGTGGTATAGGACATTGCTCCAAATTCCTCCAGCGTGTTCACAATCGATGCGACGGTCGACGCTTTCTGGCCGATCGCAACATAGATACATTTTACATTCTGGCCTTTCTGGTTGATAATTGTATCAATCGCAATTGCAGTCTTACCGGTCTGCCGGTCGCCGATGATCAGCTCACGCTGTCCACGGCCGATCGGTATCATGGAGTCAATCGCCTTGATGCCGGTCTGCAGCGGCGTATCCACAGACTTCCTTGAGATAACGCCGGACGCCACTCGCTCAATCTGGCGATACTTCGTGGCGTGAATCGGCCCCTTGCCGTCAATCGGCTGCCCCAGCGCATTTACAACGCGTCCCGACATGGCGTCTCCGACCGGAACCTCAACCACACGCCCGGTCGTCTTTACGGTATCGCCCTCGTTGATATTCTTCTGGCTGCCTAAGAGCACGGCCCCCACATTGTCTTCCTCGAGATTTAATACCATTCCATACACTTCGCCGGG
>CANDFU010000166.1 GCA_947384095.1 uncultured Roseburia sp.
GAATCATCCACTACAAGGACCTTCCTGCGTCCCCCCGCTTCATTGCTTTTCAGATATTTCGCAATCTCAGTCATGGCATTGTCCGCCCTGATTGCCGGCCCGACCGTCTCTTCGAGCAAATGCGGCGCCATGACACAATAGGCGAAATACCCCTCGCCTGTGTCAAACAGCAGGCTGCACTGCGGGCTGCGCTTTGCGAATACTCTCTGAAACTGCTCATAAGTCAGCAGATTCTCCTCCTTTACCTCAAATAACTCCGCCGTCGGGAAATAAACCCTCACCCGGTCCACAAACTGCCGGGCGGTATATCTGGTCACATTCATCATCAGCGTACTCAGTTTTTCAGACTCTTCACCGATCAGCCCGCCGATTGTCCTGATAAGCAGACTCTCTTCAAAAACAAGAAAGATCTCCCAGGTCTGGCCGTCCTTTGAACCATATGCCAGCCTGTAATAAACCCCTTTTCCGAATTTTTCACCGCCGTAGCTCTCGCTGATCACCCTGGCCTGCAGACAGAACAGATCCTGCAGGAGCTGGATAATAACCCGCTTCACCGCCGCCTGCTGTTCCTCCGGCAGAAGTCCGCCCCACTTGCTTGCCGCCTTTCCCGTGATCGCCCGGTCCTCTGTCATCGTATGCCCGATCAGCCATCCTGCACAGACGCCCAGAAAATGCTTTACGGCCTCCGGGGCATATTTCGTCTCCTTTAACTCCCGCTCAATCTCCGGAAGCGTCTTTTTCCTGAAATTGTCATGAAGACGACGATGCATATCATACCCGTGATAGCCGATCGAAGCCATATATACCTCTTCTTCCGAAAAATGCTTCATGGCATGCTCTTTAAAAAATTTAATCCCTTCTTCACACACCCACCGGCTCTTTTCTGCGTCTTCCATATAAGAAAAAAGCTTGTTTATGATACTGAAAAGCCTTTTGTGTTCCCTGTCAATAATATCCACACCAATATTGAACCTGTCCTGCCACAAAAATTGATTTCCGCTCATGTCATCCTCCTTAGCCATTTATATCATTCAGCAGATACTCAGATCAGGCGGGAGACCACATAAAACCAGCAATCTCCCTTCTTCATATTTCTTAAAAGCTTATTAACCCTTTAGCTCGGAATTATAGCATATCGGATGCTTTATTTCAATGATGCCATTTCAAAACAAATACAAGATTGATTTTATTGCTCTATTGCCCTAAAATAAAAATCATAAAAAACACAAAAGCGCGCATCAGAACGTGTTATTTTCCTGCACAGTTCTGTTGCGGAAAAATACGAACTGAAAAAATCGAAACCTTTTCACCCCGATTCAGGCCGCCAGAGCGGCATGGAGGATTTACTATGAGCAAAAAAGTTCGTATGATACTTTACGTAATGTCAATTATGATTCTGGCAGGCACAGCCGTCCTGTGCATTCTGGCCGGTCCCGGCCGGAATACGGACCGCGCGGCACACGCACAAAAACAGGATCCCGAAAAAAAACCGGACCATACGCAGGCTGCCGATATCCCGCGCGAAAAAGACCCGCACACCGGAATATCAGTAAAAGCCCCGATAAACACTGACAATTTCATTCCGGAAGAAAAACCGACGACAATCCTCTTCACCGGCGACGTACTTTTCGCCAACGCATTCATGGCGGGATATGACACAGGAGGAATCCACAATATTATCGGAAACGACCTGCTCCAGGAGCTGACGGACGCCGATATCCTTATGATAAACAATGAATTTCCATTCAGCGACCGCGGTACGCCCGCGCCGGACAAGCAGTTTACATTTCGCTGCAGCCCCTCCTATGCAGGCGCTTTAAAGGAAATGGGCGTCGACGTCGTTACCCTGGCAAACAATCATACTCTGGATTATGGAAAAGATGCGCTTTCCGACACTTTCATTACACTGGACGAAGCAGATATCCTGTACACAGGCGCGGGGGAAAACATAGAGCGTGCAGAAGAAGTGCAGATCATCGAGACAAACGGAAAGCGATTCGGATTTCTCGGCGTTTCCCGTGTCATTCCGGAAGGAAGCTGGAAGGTGGAAAACAGCGCGCCGGGGCTCCTTTCGTGCTATAACGATACCAGATTGATCGAACTTGTCGCACAGGCAAAAGAGACTTGTGATTTTCTCGCCGTCTACCCGCACTGGGGCATAGAACATGAAGAATATCCCCAGAGCTATCAGACTGCCATTGCACAGCGCTGCATAGAGGCGGGGGCGGACCTGATCGTGGGCTCTCACCCGCACTGTCTGCAGGGCGTGTCATACATGGACGGCAGACCGGTTTTTTACAGCCTTGGCAATTTTATCTTCGGCCAGACCATTGACCGTTCTGCCGTCTTAAAAGTAACGGTCGACACCTCCGGCAATGCATCCTTCCGCCTTCTTCCCGTTTATGCCGCCGCAGGCACAACCCGCCTCGCCGACGGCGCCAGGGGAGAGGAAATCTGCCGGTATATGGACCGGATCTCTTCCGGAGCCGTTATCTCCTCAGACGGTGTCGTTACCGAAAAATAAACGGGCCCAGGGTGCGACAGCAGCCCCTCATTCACGGGGCTGCGATAGAAGCCATGCAGCTCGCTCCGACAGCTCTCCATCGGCCACATTTACTTCAATCCCATAAAACATTTTCCCACGCTCCGTCCCCACCGGGCAATGAGACAAAAAGCAGCTATCACAATTCAATCCCGCAGCCCTTCATCAGTTCTCGCGCACTGTCCAGAGAATCCGTCCCGTGCAGATTTTTGATCGGCGCAAACTCTTTCGCACGGTCCACCTCGTATGGCAGACAGTCGTCCATCATATGCACCATATCGAGCACCAGCGCCTCGAATTTGTAGCCGTTGGGCTGTTCCGGTTTTACCGGTTTCCGGTCTGCGTCAATATACGGTATCTTCTTTTCCACCACATGAATCTGCATGTTCCGGCCGACAATCTGTTCCAGCTTTTTCTCAGAAAAAAGATAATTTAAAATCACGCCGAATCCATATGCCAACGCGCCGTCTTCTTTCCGCGCCGTCTCCATTTCCTCTGTCATCTCATAATATTCGACAATCGACGGTTTCCCGTCTTCCGTACACAAAACCCCGATTTTTTCGTCCGGCGCCGCCTTGCGCACCACCTTCGCGCCGCTCTCACAGCCATATGCAATCGTCGCACCGATAAATACCGGGTCTGCAATCCGCTGTAAGCAGTTGTCTACGGCAAATACATTGAGCCATTCTATCCCTTTTTCACGGAGATCATCGAGAAGTCCTGCCTTTACCATCGAACCAAACCATCCGCCGTTCCCATTCGGCGACATCGCAGCCTGCGTCGGCGAAGCCAGATAGGCCCGCCCCTCATAGTCGCAGGCAGGTGCCATCTCCTGCACGAAAAACTTTATATATTCTTTCGGGTAGCCAAAATAAGCGTGTTCTTCAAAGAACGTCGTTGTATCCCCATGGTTAATATTGCTCGTCATCACATAAAGAGGAACCGGCACACCGGCCTCATCCGTCACATCCATGAGATTGCGCACAAGCTGTTCAAATAAGTACAGCTCCCTGTCAATTCCGATGTTCAACGTCCCTTTCGGCTTTTCAAGTCCCAGTCTGGTCCCCTGGCCTCCCGCCAGAAGCACTGCGCCTACGCGCCCCTCCCTGATCGCCTTTAACCCGATCTCTTTAAATTCCGCGCCGCGCGCCCGTATCTCGTCAAGCTCCACCGCCGCGAGAGGAGCGAAACTCCCCCTCCGGCTCATTGCATCTTTTTCTGTAATCCGCCCCAGAACGGACCAGTCAATCTTATCCAGGTTCTTCTTTAGCTCCTCATTTTCCCGCTCGGAATTTCTGCCCATGACCGCCCGAATATAATACTGTGTTTTGTCTTCCCATATTTTCATAGCGTTTCATTCCCCCTTTCTTCCACTCCGATTTGTTCTACTTCCGCTCGAGAGACAGGCCGTTTAAAATCTCACCTTCTCCCGCCTCGTAAGAGATTGTCACCAGATCTTCCACATTCAGAATGGCGGCCACCGGATATTCCCTGCCGTTGATCAGATAATATACGTTCTCATCTTTCAGGCGGATCAGATACCAGGTGTCTCCGTTCATGACGCAGGAGCGGATCTCCGCCACTCTTCCCCCGGCCTCTTTCCGGTCTGCAGGCTCCCCTGCTTCCACCTCTGCTATGCCGTTTTTCTTAAGCTGCGCCGCATAATTTTCCTGACATTCCTCCACGGTATTGCCGACTGCCACAATCTGATACTGGCTGACATTTACCATGGCGTACATCTTGACCAGCTGGGACGCATCTTTTAATGCCATAAAATAAGTCGGTTCCCCGCCGATATTCAGAAGAATCGGAAATGTCGCCATATAACTGTACTGCTGCACCGCACCCTGCGCCGAGTTCATGCCGGCATTTTCATTCGCCCCGGCACAGACATAGTAACGCGCCTCTTTCGTTCGCTGATTTACAAGGATAAATCCGAGATTACTCTCGTCCCCGCCCACCGAAGTCACTCCTGTGTACACCCATACATCGTCGTCCATGGCGATATAATTATAGCCGGACGTTGACTTCGTACACCCGCTCTGCCCCAGAATCGAATTCCAGAAACCGCTCTGGTACATGCCATAATAGTCATACTGTTCCATAATCAGCCGTGCGCTGCAGACACGGTCTACCCAGGAAGGGACCTCGCTGATCGGGTAATATGCGCTCTCCCCCGTAACTGCGTTTACCAGAACTGCGCCGGTGACGTCCGTCCCCCCGAACAGGCCGATCGTCCTGGCAACCGTGGTTGCACACCAATAAGGTATGCCGTCGTCATCCACTTCAAAATTGACGTCGTAAAATATTTTTGTGGGATACCGGAAGCGGAGATAGCGATAAATGTTCCTGTTAAACAATTCTGACGGGGAATATTTCATCCCCTCCTCAAGCCTTTTCACAGTGACCTCCTGCGTGACCATATCGATCAGCAGGTAAGCGGGAATACCCTGCCCACGGTTTTTCCACCACTTAATAATATCACCGTAATTTAAATAAGTCGCGCGCACCGGAATGTCCCGGTAATTAATCTGCGCCGAGCTGTTGTCCACTTCAAACTGGGACACAAGATCCGAG
>CANDFU010000167.1 GCA_947384095.1 uncultured Roseburia sp.
ATTGCAAATTCGCGTCTCGGCGCCATGTCGGAGGAACAGTTTGCGTGCTATTACAGAAAAGCCTGGGATAACGGAGGGACGGCGAAGATTGAGTTTGAGGGCGAGATCGGCGAGGGCCCGCCGGGCGGGCTGGCTTTGCCGGGGCTCGGTGAAGTCTGGGAGAAGACGCCGGGAAAGGAGAGCATGCATTCAGAGGAGGGCAGCACAGAGGAGATGGCGGTGCTGTCGGAAGACGGCTCCGGGAGGAGGACGGAAAAGTATGACAGATTTTCGGGGGCGGATATCGGCATGTTCCGGCAGAACTGGGGGCAGGACCAGATTGAGAGTGTGATTTATGTCAATCTGGTGCGCGTTGAGGGAAAGGAGTATGTCGTCATGGTAAACACACAGCTCACCCCTGTCGATGCCACTGTGAGTACACTGCGCGAAGAGCTGGTCTGGATTACCTTTATTATGGTGGGGCTGTCGCTGGTGATTGCGCTGCTGATATCAAGGCAGGTTTCGAAATCTCTGATAAAGATCAGCCAGTCGGCCAGGGAGATGGCGCAGGGAAATTTTTCTGTCCGTTTTGAGGGGAGGGATTACCGTGAGGTTGCGGAGCTCTCCGATACGCTGAACCAGACAGTTGCAGAGCTTTATAAAAGCGAATCGCTGCAAAGGGAGCTGATCGCAAATATCTCACATGATCTGAGGACGCCTCTGACAATGATTATCGCCTATTCCGAGGGAATGCGCGATCTGCCCGGGGAAAATACGCCCGAGAATGTGCAGGTGGTGATCGATGAGGCGGAGCGTCTGACGGGTCTGGTCAATGATATGCTTGACATATCCAAACTGCAGGCGGGAGCCCAGGAGATGCATGTCAGGCGTTACAGTCTGACAAAGAGTATTGAGGCGGTGCTTTTGCGCTATAATAAGCTGAAGGAGCGGGAAGGGTATACCATTCTTTTTTCCCATGACGGGGAAGTGGAGGTGGAAGCCGATGAGTTTAAAATGTGTCAGGTGATGTATAATCTGATCAATAATGCCGTAAATTATACCGGGGCGGATAAGGTCGTGCGTGTCAGACAGAAGACGGAGGGAAAGCGCGTGCGCGTGGAGGTGTCGGACAGCGGCGAGGGGGTCGGACCGGAGGCGCTGCCTTATATCTGGGACCGGTATTATAAGGTGGATAAGACGCACAGGCGTGCGGTGATGGGGACCGGGCTCGGACTTTCCATTGTGAAAGGTATTCTGGAGCTCCACGGCGCCGGTTATGGCGTTGAGAGCAAGGCCGGAGGAGGAACAACGTTCTGGTTTGAGATGGAAACTGTGTAGGACAGACAGAATGCGCCGTGGAAGAAGAAAAAACGTCGCAGAAGCGGCCCGCCGCAGGCGGAGAATCCGGCAGGGCCGGATTCTTTTTTCCTTGCTGCGTACTCCATACGTGCGCCGGCACGATTGTGGTTTTCAGCGCTTTTCCATTGGAATAAATGCTTTGTGTTCGCCAACATTTTTATAGGCCGGACGCATAATTTTTCCGTTGATGGCGAGTTCTTCGAGGCGGTGTGCGCTCCAGCCGGAGATACGTGCGATGGCAAAGATCGGTGTGTACAGTTCCACCGGAAGGCCGAGCATGCTGTAGGCAAATCCGCTGTAGAAGTCGACATTAGGGCTGACGCCTTTATAGATCTTGCGTTCTTTTGCGATAATCTGCGGTGCAAGGCGTTCTACGGAAGCGTAGAGTGCAAATTCCTTTTCGTATCCTTTTTCCGCAGAAAGTTTTTCGACGAAGGAGCGGAAAATCTGTGCACGCGGGTCGGACAAGGAATAGACGGCATGCCCCATACCGTAGATCAGCCCGGCGTGATCGAAAGCTTCTTTGTGCAGAAGCGCTGTCAGATAACGACTGATTGCTTCCTCGTCTTCCCAGTCGGTGAGGTGCTCTTTCATATCTTCAAACATCCGGACGACTTTTATATTTGCGCCGCCATGTTTCGGGCCTTTTAAGGAACCTAAAGACGCAGCGATGGCGGAATAGGTATCGGTTCCCGAGGAAGATACCAGGTGCGTCGTAAACGTGGAATTGTTTCCGCCGCCGTGCTCCATGTGGAGGATCAGCGCGATATCTAAAAGCTTTGCCTCAAGCGGAGTAAAATGGCTGTCGGGCCGCAGAATATGTAAAATATTTTCTGCAGTAGAGTATTCTGCTTTCGGAGAATGAATATAGAGGCTGGCGCCGTCGTGGTAATGTTTGTATGCCTGGTAGCCATAGACGGATAAAAGCGGGAACAAGCTAATTAACTGCAGACATTGTCTTAAGACATTGGGAAGTGAAATATCATCGGCAAGTTCATCATAGGAGTAAAGAGTTAAGACGCTTCGTGCGAGGGTGTTCATCATATCCCTGCTCGGAGCTTTCATAATGATATCTCTGACAAAACTGGTGGGAAGCGTGCGGTATTCGCTGAGCATGCAGGTAAACTTTTCCAGCTCCGTCCGGTTCGGAAGCTTACCAAACAAGAGAAGAAACGTACATTCTTCAAATCCCAGATGACTTTCTTCCGGAATGCCGGCGATAATGTCTCTGACATTATATCCCCTGTAAAACAGTTCGCCTTCCGCGGGGACGGACCGGCCGTCCACTTCCCTGGTGGCGCAGACATCGGAGATTTCGGTCAGGCCGACCAGGACACCTTTTCCATTCAAATCACGAAGACCACGTTTCACGTCATATTTTGTATATAACCCGGGATCTATCCTTGCACATTGTTCGCTAAGGGCCGAGAGCTGCTGCAGTCCGGGGGTGATTTCGCAATAGCGGTTTGTAGTCATAGTAACCCTCCTTTTTATAAAATTTTAATTTATTACACGCATTCTGTAACCGGGTATAAGCTGTGGCAGCAAGGCCGTTACAGAATATCTGCTATCATAGCATATGTTTGTGTTTTTGCACAAGAAAAATTGTGCAGATTTAATAAAAAGTTTAAAAAATAGGAAAAAAACATACGCTCCTTTCGGTTTTTCCCGAAAACGCATTGACAAAAAACCAACTTAGTGTATAGTTAAAGTAGCGGATTTTTCGCAATATGGAATTAAAATTTTGTTAAGGAGGATATCACTTATGTCTACAAAAGCTTTTTATCCGATCAGTGAGATCGGGGCCGGAAAAGTTGGATTTTCAAAGACGCGTTCCATTATCGAAGCTGCTTTTTATGGAAATAACGTGGTAAAAGTCAACACGTTAAAGCAGGCGTACGAGCTTGCCAAAAATTCACCGGGAACGATTGTGACTGATATGCCGGTCAAGGATGGCGAGACATTCGGTCTTGAGAAAGATGCGAAAGTGCTGCTGTTCAACGACGGGGCCGTGACCGGACGTTACGCGGCAGCCCGCCGGATTAAGGGGGAGCCGGGCGTTGACGATACAAAACTGGACAAGGTTGTGATGGACGCCGTCTATGAGACGAGATGGAAGACGCTGTATCACGCAGAGTGTTACATCGGCCTGGATCCGGAGTTTATGGCAAAGGCACACCTTCTGATTCCGGAGGGCGAGGAAAATATCCTCTATAACTGGATGCTGAATTTCCAGTATATGTCCGACGAATACGTTAAAATGTACAAAAATTCCAAGGCGATCGGCGATGGAAATGAGCCGGATATCTATATATTCTCGGATCCGCAGTGGGCTCCGCACGACGCGCCGGATGTGGATTACAGCTGCTTAAGCGATCCGCTGACACTGTGCTACTTTGATACCAACCAGAACTGCGCCGCGATCCTCGGCATGAGATATTTCGGCGAACACAAGAAGGGCACGCTTACGATGGCGTGGGCGCTTGCAAACAGAAACGGCTATGCTTCCTGCCATGGCGGACAGAAAGAATACACGCTTGAGGATGGTTCCAAGTTTGTCGCTTCCGTTTATGGATTGTCCGGTTCCGGAAAATCCACGCTGACACACGCAAAGCACGGCGGAAAATACCCGGCGATCAAGGTGCTGCACGACGATGCGTTTATCATCAATACCGATACGTGCGCGTCCATCGCTTTAGAGCCGACGTATTTTGATAAGACGGCGGATTATCCGACCGGATGCCCGGACAATAAATATCTGCTCTCAGCGCAGAACTGCTCTGCGACGCTGGATGAGAACGGAAAGATCCAGCTTGTCACCGAGGATATCCGGAACGGCAACGGCCGTGCGATCAAGTCGAAACTGTGGTCCCCGAACCGTGTGGACAAGATTGAGGCTCCGGTAAACGCGATCTTCTGGATTATGAAAGATCCGAGCATTCCTCCGGTAGTAAAATTAAAAGGTTCTGCCCTGGCTTCCGTCATGGGCGCGACACTTGCGACAAAGACGTCTACCGCAGAGCGTGTGGCCGCGGGCACAGATCTGAATGCACTGCGCATCGTTCCTTATGCGAATCCGTTCAGAACCTATCCGCTGGTACATGACTATGAAAAGTTTAAAAAGCTGGTCGAGGAGAAAAATGTAGACTGTTATATCGTCAACACCGGCGATTTTATGGGTACGAAGGTAAAACCTGCCGATACCCTGGGTATTCTTGAATCCATTGTGGAAGGCAAGGCAAAATTTGAAAAATGGGGGCCGTTCGAAGATATCGAGATTATGAATGACTGGGACGGAAAAACCGCCGATTTCACGCCGGATCTGAACAATAAAGATTATGTGGCAGCGTTAAAGGGTGCGATGGAAAACCGTGTGAAGGCAGTGGAGGATTTCGCTGTTAAGAAGGACGGCTATGACAAGCTTCCGGATGAGGCGCTTGCATCGTTAAAGAAGCTCGTAGAAGAACTGGCATAACGATTCGCTTTCAGATGTATTCTGCCGGTATTCGCATTTCTTTCCGGTCAGATCAGATTACCGCTTCGGCTTTTGTCGAAGCGGTTTTTGCTTTACGGGAAACAGCATGCTGTTTCCCGTAAAGCAAAAACCCTCCGGGCGGGAGTTCACTGCGCCGGAGAAGAAGAACGTCGCAAAAGCGGCCCGCCGCAGGCGGAGAATCCGGCAGGGCCGGATTCTTTGTTCTTTCATAGGAAAGACCTTGTTGCTGTGAAGCGCGAAAGTATCTGGATTTCCTATGAAATAAAAAGCCCTCCGGGGAGG
>CANDFU010000168.1 GCA_947384095.1 uncultured Roseburia sp.
TCTAACCTACACTCTTTCCCTACACGACGCTCTTCCGATCTGAAGGCCCTTCCTGGACCGTCTTGTCGTCGTGAACCCCGTCCGCCGCCTCCGACGGAATCTTATCCGCAGAGCGTTCCCGCACAGCCGCAAGTTTTGTCCGGATTTTTTCCAGGACGCCCTCAGCCCATTTCCGATCAGCTTCCGTTAATTTTTCGTACATGATTATTCCCCCGTTTTCCAGATCTGATTTATTCCTTCTCCGCCTGTGCCATTCTCCTGTCCTCGAGCAGCCTTGTATTCTCTTCCACCCGCTTTTTATTGAGCGGATAGACAAACGCCATCAGCGCAAACACAACCAGGTAACAGATCCCCGGAAGGAGCGTGGAGCAATTGTAAATACCGTCCTTTACGCTCTGTGTCTGCTCGATTCCCTGCACAGAGCTGACATAACCGATCGCCACCAGCACAAAACCTCCCAGCCCGCCGGCCGCCGCCTGCGCCAGCTTTCTGGCAAAAGAATACACCGCATACACCGTACCGTCGCTGCGCAGCCCTGTCCTGACTTCCTGGTAATCGATAACGTCTCCGATAAATGCCCAGGTCAGCATACTCATCAGCCCCATTCCGATATTGCTGATAAAGATCATACCGATAAATGCCATCGGCGATTTCACTCTGAGCACCCACAGGAGCAGAAACATCACTGCAGCGAGCAGGGTTCCGACGGAACAGACTTCTTTTTTCCCGAACTTTCCCGCCAGCTTTGACGCGACGGGAGCCATGATCAGCATCGCCAGCGTCGATGTCAGACTGGCGAGCGCCATCACCGACGTATTGTTAAAATAGTCCTTATACAGATATGTATTCATCGTGCTCGTCAGAAGGCTTCCGATCAGCAGCAGCAGCGCAATCCCGATAATGACGAGCAGCGGCCCGCAGCTCACAAGCTGCTTTAAGGTCGTTCCGATCCCCGTTCCTTCTTTTTTGTCAGATTTCTGTACCTGGATCTGGACCCTCTCAGTCGTCAGCTTATAACAGCCCAGATAAAACACTGCAGAGAGAATACCGTAAATCACGGCGACCAGCGTCACCTTCTCCGGAACGATCACCTGCTGCCCCGCTTCATTTGCCGTGTACACAAGCTGCGGCGTCACCATTCCGATCACCATTCCCGCCATCACCGCGCCTACTGTACGAAACACTGAGAGCGACGCCCGCTCTTTCGCATCGTTTGTGATGACAGACGACATGCTTCCATACGGAATGTTACACGCCGTGTAAAAGAAACTTCCCCACAAAATATAGGTGACAAATACCCATCCGATCTTGACCGGAGTCGGAAAATCCTTTACCCAGTACATATAGATCAGCATACTGCTGAGTCCCATCGGAATCGCCATGCGCCTGATCCACACACGGAACCTGCCGTCCTTGGTCGGTTTTGCCAGATCGCAGATCCGCCCCATCCCCGTGTCGGTAAACGCATCGACGATCCGGGCCGTCATCAGAATCACACCGACGATCCCCGCTCCGATTCCCAGCACGTCCGTACAGAAAACCATCAGATACATCTGCGCAAACAGAAAGGTAAAATCATTTCCGAAATCCCCCAGCATATATCCGATTTTATCCTTCATCCCAAACGGAGGCACGCCTTGAATTTTTTGATTCGCACTCATTTCTCTTCTCCTTCCGCCGCTCCGGCGGCAACTCACACTACTGTATTTCTCTATCTATGTTATATCACGGCCGTGATTTCTGATCGATATTGTGTATTTTTACTACTTGTGTTATGATTGTATCAGATAAATGGTTGTATGATCAGTCACAAAAAGAACCGGTAATAGCACATTTTAATACAAAGGTGTCAAAGAGGAATGAAATACGACGAAGAAAGTTTCAAAGCACAGGACCAGGAGAGCATTATTCAAAGAGAGGCCATTATCAGCCAGGAAGCGGTTCTTATGCGGTACGACCTGGAAAAAAAATTATTGTCCCAGGCCGCTGCCGGCAACTACGAGCAGGCGGTACAGATTCTGGATCATTTTTCAGATAATCCCATGGATTACGCGGACTTTATCGAAAGATCCCCTCATGATGCGGACAGACGCCTCCGCTACGGCGGCCTGCTTTTAAATTCCGCACTGCGCGTTTCCTTCCTGTCCACGCAGGTCCCCATTATTTACATCCATATCCTTGCAACCCATTTTGGAATCCTGCTCGAGAGCGCTCCCATTGAATACCTGCGCGAAGAACGGATTCTCTACAGGATCATTGAGGGGTATTGTTTTTACGCAAAAGAATACAATGGCATACAGTACAGTGATACCGTATCGAAAATTACCGATTACATTATCTTCCATATCAGGGACGAGCTCTCTTTACATCAGATCGCACAGGCCTTCCATTTTTCTGCAGCCTATGTGAACCGGATTCTGAAAAAAGAAACCGGATATACAACCGTCCAGTACATCAAAAAAACCCGCATTTCACTGGCAAAGACCCTGCTCCACTTCGATAATCTGACCGTCACTGATATCGCCGCGCAGGTCGGATACCCCGACTGCAATTATTTCTGCAGGGTATTTAAACAGATCGAAGGCAGTTCTCCCGTGCAGTTCAGGCAGAAAAAGAAAGGCAGATTTATGTAAATCTTACCATTCACGCTGGCCGATGGCATCTTCCACATCAATTTCGACGCCAAACCACTGCAGAATATACCCGACAGTCCCGCCGATACAGTCCCGGGCGGCCGTCTCGATCTCGCTGTCGTTTTCTTCAAATTCTTCCTGCAGATCATTGATCGCCAGCGTCATCCAGTCAAATTTTCCCTGTACTTTTTCCGGGTCCCTTTCCCCTGTCTCTAAAAAAGCGATCACCTCCTCCACCAGCGATTTTACCTTATCCACCAGAAAATCGGGAAAATATCCGTCCTCGTACATCTCTGCAAGCAGCCTGTAATTCGCATCAAATTTTTTCATAATCAGCCCTTCCCTTCTTTTTTCTTAAAATATATCACATCCCTGCCTTATTTTCCATACCGCCTTTTGCAGCGCCGGATCTCATAAGTCCGGCGCCGGAACCAGAAGCGGGTTCGGAGGGTATCGGCAGAACCGGTCAGTCCCCGCCTTTCCCCGCATCAATCAGACTGTGGAGCTTTAAGAATGCCTTATCAATCCCTCCCACTTCGTTGATCAGCCCTTCCTGTACCGCTTCCTCCCCTACCAGAATCGTCCCCAGATCTTTCGTCAGCATACCCGTATTCATCATCATCTGTTCCAGCCGCTCTTTTTTTGCTTCTGAGTGCGTACTGATAAAATTCAGAATCCGGTTCTGCATCTGTTTAAAATAATCGTATGTGGGCTGCGCGCCGATGACCGTGCCGTTCAGACGGACAGGATGAATGACCATTGTCCCCGACGGAACGATAAAAGAATAATCCGTGGATACCGCGAGCGGTACTCCGATGGAGTGGCTTCCCCCCAGTACCAGGGAAACGGTCGGCTTGCTGATGGACGATACCATCTCCGCAATGGCAAGACCGCTCTCGACGTCTCCGCCCACTGTATTCAGAAGAAGCAGAAGGCCGTCCACATCCATATTATCTTCAATCTCCGCCAGTTTCGGAAGAACATGCTCATATTTCGTCGTCTTTGTCGTCGCAGGCAGACAGTCATGTCCCTCAATCTCGCCGATAATCGTCAGCATAAATATCTTATTATTTTCCCGGTTATTTTTCAGCTCCAGCTCTCCAAATTCCTTCACCTGCTCATTTTTCTTTTCCGTATTCTCTGCCATATTACCTCCCGTCATAAAAAATCCTGCACCGCAGGATTCTCCGCCTGCGGCGAGTCGCTTTCGCGGCGTTCTGCTGCATGCGTCTGACGACGCAGCTTCCAAAAAAACAGGATGCTCTCGGCATCCTGTTTTTTAATATCTGCAATATAAAATTGAAATATACATCCGTTTTTCCGCAACGCTTAATAGCCGAGCAGATAGTTGTAAAGTCCCTCATAGCGTCCCTTAGAATTTCTCCAGGAATAATCATTTGCCATCCCGCGGTCGACCATCTGGTTCCACTGTTTTTTCCGGTCGAAGAATATATGCTTTGAATAATTGATCACATTCAGCATCTCTTCCCCGTTGTAATTTGCGAAAGAAAATCCGTCTCCCGTATTCTCATACTCATTGAACGGGATCACCGTATCCTTAAGCCCGCCAGTCTCGCGCACGATCGGTACTGTGCCATAGCGGAAGGAAATAAGCTGGGTAAGGCCGCACGGCTCAAACTGAGACGGCATCAGGAACGCATCTGCAGCGGCGTAAAGCTTATGCGCAAGATCGTCCGAATAACAGATATTCGCCGATACCCGGTCGCCATATTTCCAGGCATAATGACGGAACATATTTTCATATTTCGGATCTCCGGTTCCGATCACGACGAACTGTGTATAATCATCCACAATGCGGTCAATTACATAGTTGATCAGATCCAGCCCTTTCTGGTCAGTCAGCCTTGAAATCAGGCCGAGCATATATCTCTTTTTATCAACGGCAAGGCCAAGCTCCTCCTGCAGTTTTGTCTTGTTCAGCGCCTTCTTTTTCCGGAAAGACTCCGCATCGTAATTGACATAAATCTTGCCGTCCGTCTCCGGGTTATAGATATCGTAGTCAATTCCATTTACGATTCCCTGCATATCATAATGGCGGGCGGAGAGCAGACCGCTTAATCCCTCGCCATAATACTCCGTCTGAATCTCATTCGCATACGTATCACTCACCGTCGTGATATAGTCTGCATAAACCAGACCACCTTTGAGCATATTGGCATCCTTTTTAAATTCAAGCTTATCCGGCGTAAACAGATTCTTTGAAAAACCGGTCAGCCCCTGCATCGTCTTGATATCCCAGACGCCCTGGAATTTCAGATTGTGAATCGTAATCATGGACTTGATACCCCAGTAGAAGGAATCTGCCTGAAATTCGTTTTTCAGATAAACCGGAATCAGGCCGGTCTGCCAGTCATGGCAATGAATCAGATCGGGTCTGAAACCGATCTGTTTTAAGATAGATCGGAAGAGCACACGTCTGAACTCCAGTCACCTCTCGTCATC
>CANDFU010000169.1 GCA_947384095.1 uncultured Roseburia sp.
CCATCACACCCAGAATCGAGCTCTGTCTGTAGTTGTCTGAATTTGCCTTCATGGCAAGCCGGTAAATACCTGCCACCTTCGGCTTTCGTTCCAGAATCTGCTCTGCAATAAAATCCTTCCGCGTCTTATTCGCGTCAACAATCGCCCCCATAATATTGTTCGGAATATCGTTGTAATTGGCCAGAAGCTGCTTCGTATCCTTTGGCAGACAATACCCGCCATACCCGAAGGAAGGATTATTGTAATGCATGCCGATCCGCGGGTCCAGCCCGATTCCCTCGATAATCTGCCTGGCATCCAGCCCCTTCATCTCCGCAAACGTATCCAGTTCATTAAAAAAAGACACTCTCAATGCCAGATAGGTATTTGCAAACAGTTTTACCGCTTCCGCCTCGGTCAGATTCGTCAAAAGCGTCGGTATTTCCTCTTTTATGGCGCCTTCTTTCAACAGTCCTGCGAAACGCTCCGCCTCCTTTTTCATCCGCACGTCCCCTGCAATCGAACCCACAATAATCCGGGACGGATAAAGGTTGTCCTTTAACGCCTGTCCTTCTCTTAAAAACTCGGGAGAAAATAAAATCTGTTCCGTGTGATACTTCCTGCAGACCGCTTCCGTATAGCCGACCGGAACCGTCGATTTGATCACCATCACCGCCTGCGGGTTTACCTCCCTGACAAGCTCGATCACCGCTTCCACGGAGGATGTGTCGAAATAATTCTTCTTCTCATCATAATTCGTCGGCGTGGAGATAACGACAAACTCTGCGCCGCGATACGCCGATCTGGCATCCGTGGTCGCCGTAAGGTCTAAATCGGCGTTCGCAAGATAATCCTCAATCTCTTTATCTGCCAGCGGCGATTTTCTGCAGTTAATCATCGCAGCTTTCTCTTCGATTATGTCGACGGCATGTACCTGATGATGCTGCGCCAGTAAGATGGCATTGGACAGACCGACGTAACCGGTACCCGCAATTGCAATTTTCATAATAGTAACCCGTATCCTTTCCACCGCTCCGCAGCCAGTAAGCTGCAGACACACATTCTCCATATCGTATATGTTTCTATCATTCGCATCTCATTAATACTACCATCTTATGGTATTTGATGCAAGAACGATGTTTTTCTTCCAGCCATACTGACGACAGATTTATCCGGGGTCCAGTATAATTCCGGAAATACACGGCATATACTGTCAGTGACAGAGAAAACGGGAGATTTGACAGACTCAGATGATACTGATTCGCGTTCGAAATAAAAAAACAGGAAAACAGCCGGAAAACAGGGTTTTTTTCGCCGTTCTGCTCTGCTGCGCGGCGCTTGGCGCATATCTGGCGATAACAGGCCGGCCTTCAGACAGCGCCACTGCCGTCCTGCCTGTTGCCGCAGACCTCACGCATTCTGGCAGAGCCGCTGCCGCCCCGGAAGGCGCCGCCGCCCTGTCGGACGCAAAAAAAATTGCCATTACATTCGACGACGGCCCCAACGCCGATTACACGCAGACGCTTCTGGACGGCTTAAAAGAGCGCAATGTGAAAGCGACTTTCTTCCTTCTGGGCAAAGAGGTCGTCAGATATCCTGAAATCGTACAACAAATCCATGAAGGCGGCCATCTGATCGGAACCCACTCTTACGAACATGTCAATCTCAGCAACCTGAGCGATACGGCTGCCATAGAACAGGTAAATAAGACAAACACTGCTATTTTTGACATCACGGGAGAATACCCGGAATATATCCGTCCGCCGTTCGGCTGCTGGAAGTGCAATCTCGACTACGAGACGACCATGATCGAAGTGCTCTGGGACGTAGATCCTCTGGACTGGAAGACGAGCAATTCAGATGTAATTGCAAAACGGGTGACGTCAAAAGTTCAGGAAAATGATATTATCCTGCTGCACGACGCCTCAGAATCTTCCGTAAAAGCCGCCTTAAAGATTATCGACGAATTACAGGGGCAGGGATATATGTTTGTGACGGTGGATGAAATTTTATTTGACTGATATACCATACCGGGCAGTATAAGAAGAACGTTATCAGAGTCAGACAGAGAATACACCATATATACCAATGATATAAAAGGAGAGCAGTTATGAAAAAAACCTCAAAATGCGGCTGACAGCCTTTCTTTCCATTGTCATGGTTTTGTCTGCCGTCATCACACTTTTTTACCAACGGCGGCGACCGCTGTATCCGCTTCATCCTCCAGCCCTTTTCTGACCTGGTACTGGGGCGACAACGACATTTATTTCTGTATCCGCCACCCCCGGCAAGGTTACCATCAGGGTCAAAAAGAAACTGGACGCGAGCCAGATTCTGGCGATCCGGATCATTAACAGCACAGATGAAAATCTTGCCCTTTCCGGAACAACGACAGCGTATTTTAACATGACGCTCTACGACAAAAAAGACAGCTCGTCGATCAATTATTGCAAAGGGCAGATGAAAAAAGGAAGCGATACGCTGACACTGATTCCTTATCAGCGTAAGAACAACATGATTCTCAGGAAAGCCCGGCTGAAGAAAGGGCATTCCTACTATCTGGAATACTCCCGGACAGGCTGGACAAAGGGCAAAACGGTTAAAGTAAAATAATAAAATCGGGCAGGGATTCCCTTCCCCTGCCCGCCGCGCCGCACTCCTGCGCCGGAGCGCGGCTGCTTCGACAACGTATCTCTTTAACGATTCCACTCTGCAGACCGCGCCTTCCGCTATCGTTGAGCCAGCCGCCATTTCTGTCGTCCGGCTCAATCGCTTTCTGTTCCCGCATCAGATATACATAATCTTCTCGCTGTCAAAAATCTTTGCCAGCACTGCAGCCATGACCATCGTATATACAATATTGCAGCCTATTGTCACCGCAAGGTTTACCGGCAGGGCCGAGAACGAAAAGATCCCGTTTAAACACTGCACGCTGTTGTAAAACGGTATCAGGTACAGATAGGTCGCCGACGGCGCCCCGTCTCCGAACATCGACGTCACACCGACCACCATAACGATGATCATCAGCGGCGTCGCCAATGCCCCCGCCTCCTTAACGCTCTTTGCAACCCCCGAGAGAATCGAGATCACACCGATAATCACCAGGACCGTAGATAATATGACAAGCAGCGTCATCACGTAATCCATGCCGCCGTACACCCCGGCGTCCATGCCGCCTGTAGCCCCGCCGAGCATTTTGGGAATGGCAAGCATCGTGCCCACAAAACTGGAGACGCCTCCCAGCAGGCCGATCACGCTCAGGCTCAAGATCTTGCCTGCGGCAAGCTCACTCCGTTTCACCGGCGTCACGAGCAGCGTCGCGATCGTTCCGCGCTCCTTCTCACCCGCAATCGATTCCGGCGCGATTGAGAGACAGGCGCTGAACAAAAACGACATCAGAAGCATCGGCAGAAGCATCGAAAAAAACTGTCCTGTCATATCGCGCTCCGTAGCCATATCATAGCGCTTTTCCGCGTCCGCATTGACGTCAAACTTATTCGCCATGGACGTCTCATATTGTTCCAGAACCCCGCAGATTGTATCGTAAGCCGTACCGGACTCCGTAAATACGGAATTGTAATAAATCTCTACCTGCGGCGCAGCCTCCTGCGACGTCAGTGAATCATATGCCGCCACCTTTTCGTCAAACCCTTCCGGAAAAATCACGAGAAGCTCCGTCTCCTGCGCCTCAATCTGTGATTTCAGCGACTCCACATCCGCCAGATCTGTTTCTGTCACCGCCAGATCCTGCTGTGACTTCAGCTGCGCAAGAGAATCCGGAAGATTCACGGTATGTATCTCGTAAACGTGATCGGCCGCCGTCAAAAACTGATCGGCCATCGCACTCCCCATAAAAGAGTACAGAACATAAATCATAAGCCCCGGCAGCAGCACCGTGGAAAATACCATGCGTTTATCCCCGAAAAAACGGGCAAATTCCTTTTTCATAATTGTAATCAGTCGAATGCTCACAATACTTTACCTTCCATTTCCGCATAAATATCAAAAAACTTATCCTCCAGTGACTTTTCTGCCGTCAGATTCTCCAAGGTGTCACAGACCGCCATCTTTCCGCTCACAATGATCCCGACACGGTCGCAGATTTTTTCAATCAGACTGAAGATATGCGTCGAGACAATAATCGTCCGCCCCTCCGCTTTCAGCTCCTGTAAAAAATCCGTAACAACCCTGGCAGTAATCACGTCAAGCCCGTTGGTCGGCTCGTCAAAAATAATCGTCTGCGGGTCATGTACCATCGAAATGACAAGCGATACCTTCTGTTTCATTCCGGTCGACAGATTCGCAACTTTTACCCCGGCAAAATCACTCACACCGAACCGGTCGAACAGCCTCCTTTTTCGCTCATCGCGCTCTGCCGGCGCCACGCCGTGCAGCTCGGAAAAAAAGTCGAACAGGTAATCCGGTGTAAAAAACTCCTCCAGCTTCAGCTCGCTCGTTAAAAACGCAATCTTGCTGCGCACTCCGTTCGGGTCTGTGATAATACTGCTCCCCTCAATGACGGCGTCTCCCGCGTCTGGCCTGATCAGCGTCGCAAGCATCCTGAGCGTCGTCGTCTTTCCCGCGCCGTTGGGGCCAAGGAGCCCGAAAACCTCTCCCCGGTATGCACAGAATGAGAGACGGTCCACCGCTGTTTTTGTCTTCGCCGTCGTCTTTTCCAGCTTCTGCTGTTTTTTCGACAGCTTAAATGTTTTGCTAAGCTCCTGCGCTTTCAGCATTTCTTCCATAAAAATCCTCCGTTTGAAAACGGGCCGGAAGCTTTATAAAAACTCTTCCTGGTCGCCGCTATAGAAATCATCATGATAATCATTGTAATAATCATAATAATCATAATAGTCATTATAATAATCGCTGTATTCCACGCCCATATAAAACATGACGACGTAAAAAACAATCGTAAACAGGATGGAAAGCGCCGCCGTCACAATTCCTCCGATCGCCAGCCCTTTTTTCTCACTCTTTACAATCTGAATGATTCCGAAAATAATAGCCAGAATCCCCGTCAGCCAGTTTATGCAGGTACAGAACAAAAGAAGGGACAGGATCCCTAAGACCAGGGATGCAATCCCGAATCCGACGCTCTCATTCT
>CANDFU010000170.1 GCA_947384095.1 uncultured Roseburia sp.
ACTGGAGCATAACCAGTTTGTGAGCACCAACCGGAACGTGGCGGTGGAATTAAGAATTACGATGGAGAGTTTCGGGAGCGATCACAAAAAGCAGATTATAAAGGCGCTGGAGGATGCGGGATACCAGCCGAAACAGGTGAGGACGAGCCTGTGAGAACGGTACGGACGGGCACGGTACGGAACGGGCGTGTGCCGGAAAAAAGAGACGAAAACTTGTCGGGAATACTGTTTGCCGCTGCTTTTTGCACAGGAGGAAAAGATGGAGCTGAATTACTTTAAAGACAGGCTTTTTGATCTGATAAATGAAAGCGATGAGCTTGGAGTTGCAGATATTGAGGCAGATGACAGGAAAAATACGTTTTTGATCAGAACGGCGGACGGGAGCGTTATCATGGTGGAATGCCGGATGATACAGGATAAGGACGTCGGTACCGGATGAGAATGAATGAGGTGTCAAGAAAAAATACTTGACACCTGTTTTTGTTTGTGATAATCTACGTAAGGTGATTGCGATGGAAGAAAAAGTGGAACAGGCATACCTGTATGATTTCTATGGAGAGCTTCTGAACCGCCATCAGAGAAAGCTGTACGAGGCCTTTATATTCCAGGATTTTACGCTCAGTGAGATTGCGGACGAGGAGGGGATCAGCCGGCAGGGGGTGCATGACGTGATAAAGCGGTGTACGAAGACTCTGGCGGATTATGAGGCAAAGCTTCATCTGGTCGATAAGTTTTTGTCGGTAAAGCAGAAAGTGAGCCGGATACAGGAGCTTGCAGAGCAGTCCCGAAAGAGGCAGGACGACGCGGTTATGGAGGAGATCAGACGGATTTCCGGGCAGATTTTAGAGGAGTTATAGATGGCATTTGACAGCTTGTCGGAGAAACTTCAGAATGTATTTAAAAATTTAAGAAGCAAAGGCCGGCTGACGGAGGCGGATGTCAGGACTGCGCTCAGGGAGGTAAAGCTGGCGCTGCTGGAGGCAGACGTCAATTTCAAAGTCGTAAAGCAGTTTGTAAAAGACGTGCAGGAGCGCGCCATCGGGCAGGACGTCATGAACGGCTTAAATCCCGGGCAGATGGTTATAAAGATCGTGAACGAAGAGATGATACGGCTGATGGGGTCGGAGACGACGGAGATATCGCTTCTTCCCGGCAAGGCGCTCACGGTGATTCTGATGGCGGGTTTGCAGGGCGCCGGCAAGACGACGACGACAGCGAAAATCGCCGGGAAGTTTAAGCAGAAGGGAAAAAAGGTTCTGCTCGCCGCCTGTGACGTATACCGTCCGGCTGCAATTGAACAGCTTCAGATCAACGGGCAGAAACAGGGCGTGGAAGTCTTCTCGATGGGCGATAAGAATACGCCGGTGAACATCGCCAGGGCCGCCGTCGAACATGCTCTGCGGCACGATTACAATATCCTGGTCCTGGATACGGCAGGGCGCCTTCACATTGATGAGGATATGATGGCAGAGCTTGCGCAGATCAAGGAAAACGTCGACGTGCACCAGACGATCCTGGTTGTGGACGCCATGACCGGACAGGACGCCGTCAACGTCGCAAAGCAGTTTGACGAGAAAATCGGCGTCGACGGCGTGATTGTGACAAAGCTGGACGGCGATACCAGAGGCGGAGCGGCGCTTTCCATCCGCGCGGTGACGGGAAAGCCGATCCTCTTTGTGGGAATGGGGGAAAAGCTTTCCGATCTGGAACAGTTTTATCCGGATCGTATGGCGTCGCGTATTCTGGGAATGGGCGACGTGCTCACGCTCATTGAAAAGGCGCAGGAGGAGTTTGACGAGGAAAAGGCGAAAAAACTCGAAGAGAAGATGCGCAAAAATGAGTTTGACTTTGAGATGTACCTGGAATCGATGAGCCAGATGAAAAAGATGGGCGGCCTGTCGGGCGTTCTCGGCCTGATGCCGGGGCTTGGCGGCGGAAAGATGCCGGAGATTGACGAGGCGGCGGCGGAGAAGAGCATGGCGCGGACAGAGGCGATCATCTATTCCATGACGCCAAGGGAGCGGCAGGATCCGGGGCTTTTAAATCCGGGCAGAAAGCGGCGGATTGCACAGGGGGCAGGCGTCGATATTTCCGAGGTGAACCGGCTGGTAAAGCAGTTTGATCAGATGAAAAAGATGATGAAACAGATGCCCGGCATGATGAAAAAAAATAAACGGGGCATGTTTAAAGGGCTTCCGTTCTGAGCAGTCAGAACAGCGCAATTGCGCTTTCTAAATATATATGGCATTGTCAGAGCAGCATAAGGAGGTGAGAGTGATGGCAGTAAAGATCCGGTTGAGAAGGATGGGACAGAAAAAAGCTCCTTTCTATAGAATCGTGGTTGCGGATTCCAGATCCCCGAGGGACGGAAAATGCATCGATGAGATTGGGACTTATGATCCGACGAAAAACCCGACCGAGTACCATGTCAACGAGGAGCTGGCGAAAAAATGGCTGGCGAACGGCGCACAGCCGACGGATACCGTGGCACGGATTTTCAAATCGGCTGGTATCAGCAAATAGGATCAGTGAGGTGGACCTGATGAAAAAATTAGTTGAAGTAATTGCCAGATCACTTGTCGATTGCCCGGAGGAGGTCGTCGTGACCGAGACCGAGAATGAGAAAGCCATTATTTTGGAACTGCATGTGGCACAGTCTGACATGGGCAAGGTAATCGGCAAACAGGGCCGCATTGCAAAAGCAATCCGTGCCGTTGTGAAGGCGGCTGCCTCAAAAGAAGAAAAAAAGGTTATTGTCGAGATTGTATGACAACCTTTCGGCTATCTCAATCGTGAGTATGTTTCTCACTTTTGAAGATAGCTTTTTTCACTTTATAGGAAATTGCGTCCTATAAAGCAAAAGCCCTCCGGGCCGGGGAGCGGTGCGGGGAGGGAATAACAGGTTTACGACATGGAGGGAAAAATGGAGGACTTGCTTAAGGTCGGCATTATCACTGCGACGCATGGGCTGCGCGGCGAGGTGAAGGTATTTCCGACAACGGATGACCCGGCGCGTTTTAAGAAACTGAAACAGGTAATTTTAGACACGGGAAAAGAGAAAATACAGCTTGAAATTTCAGAAGTCAGATTTTTTAAAAATATGGTTCTCCTCAGGTTTAAGGGGATGGATGATATCAACGATGTACAAAAATACAGACAGAAAGCGCTTTATGTAAGGCGGGAGGATGCGGTAGAACTGGCGGAAAACGAATATTTTATCGCAGATCTGATCGGCCTTTCGGTGTGGACGGATGAAGGCGGGGAACTCGGGACGCTTGTGAATGTGCTGTCGACGGGAGCAAACGATGTCTATGTGGTGCGCACCGGCTCCGGGGAAGAACTGCTCCTTCCGGCTATCCGTGAGTGCATAAAAGAGATTAAGATAGAGGAAGGCAGGATGCTGGTGCACCTGATGCCGGGCCTGCGCGAGGCCAATCAGAAGAGCAGACGGCCGGAAAAAGAGGGGAAAAGATAAGATGGCGAGATATATACGGGAAGTGGAGCTGAACCGCCCGGAAGATTTTGTGCAGTATATTATGACGGATTTTCTGAGCAGACATGGGTTTAAACTGGTGGATTTTCAGGGGGAGCAGGTCTACCGCACCGGCGGAGGCCTTGTGGAGATACCGAAATTTCTGTCGTGGGGCTATTGGAACGGTATTTTCCATGTGGAGGCCTGGACCAGAAACTGCTGGCTGCCGGGGGTGTACGGCGAGGAAAATGCCATGACCGGATTTATGGGATGTGTTCCCAAAAGCGCATACAAAAAAGATATTGAAGAACTGATCGGGCTTTTGTACCAGCCTCTGCCCGTGAATCAGGGGATGCAGCCGCAGGCCGCGGCGGGCGGCCCGGCTGCACCTTATCCTTACGGGCAGCAGCCGGTTCTTGTCAGGGGAACCGACATGTCCCGCTATGCCACAATGGCATTTGTATTTGCGATGGCCGGTGTCTGGGTGGCGCTTATCGTGCCAATCGTCGGCGTTCTGTTCGGCGTGCTTGGGATTACTTACGCCGGTAAAGGGAAGCTTTCGTCCAGAGAAGGGCTGGCGACGGGGGGAATGGTGATCGGGATCATCGCGATTGTGATAGCTGTTGTGGTGTGGATATTAAGAATTTTCTTGTTTCTGTTTTAGGAGGCGGTGTCCGGCATGAATTTTCATATACTGACTTTATTTCCCGGGATGGTGATGCGTGCGCTCTCGGAGAGCGTGATCGGCCGCGCTGCGGAAAATGGAATTATATCGGTTGCGGCGGAGGACATCCGGGATTATACGCTGGATAAACACGGAAAAACAGATGATTATCCCTACGGCGGCGGCGCGGGGATGCTGATGCAGGCGCAGCCGGTCTACGATGCGTGGAAAGCCGTGACGGATCATATCGGCCGCCGGGTAAGGACCGTCTATCTGACGCCGCAGGGGGAAGTGTTCCGCCAGGCAGCGGCGGAGGAATTTGCGAAAGAGGAAGACGTGATCCTGCTCTGCGGTCATTACGAGGGGATTGATGAGCGGGTGCTCTCGGAGATTGTGACGGATTATGTCTCCATCGGGGATTATATCCTGACCGGGGGGGAACTTGCGGCAATGGTGTTCGTGGACGCTGTCGGACGGCTGGTTCCCGGTGTGCTGAACAACGGCATGTCCGCAGAAACCGAATCGTTTCACGGCCATCTGCTGGAATACCCGCAGTACACAAGACCTGCGGAGTGGAGGGGGCGGAAGGTGCCCGAAGTGCTTTTAAGCGGCGACCGCAGAAAGATTGATGCCTGGCGGATCAAAGAAGCGGCGGAACGGACGAAGGAGAGGCGCCCCGACCTGTACCGCAGGTACAGGGCGCTGGAGGCCTGCAGGGAGATTCTGCTGCGCAAAAAGCTGCAGCATACCGATATGGCGGAACTGATCGCGCGGGGACAGGCTGAGATCGTCTGTGCGGAGGGGGAAAATATCTGTCTCAGGGATACGGTAAGCGGGACATATTTTCACACGGCGGAGGACGTCGGGAGCGGCTGTGCTTTGATCGCACAGATCGGTGCGCGGGAGAGGGCCCGCTGCGGGGAAAAGGAGGGC
>CANDFU010000171.1 GCA_947384095.1 uncultured Roseburia sp.
TCTGCGTCTGAAAAGACAGATACGCCGGAGAATGGTTGTACATGACAAGAAGAACCGCAACGACTCTCAGTGCATCCAGATAATATTTTTTTCTCTTCTCCGTTCCGCCCATGTTTTACCTCTTTTCCCGATCGTCAGCCGTCAGCCCGTCTCCTTTTCCCTGCCAGAGCGGCCCATGCCTTACGCCAGAAGGCCTGCAGTGGAAAAATCAGCAGATGATCCACGACAATCGCCCCTGCCGCGGAAATCAGCAGCGTAAGTACAACCGCAAGCAGGCAGCCGCCGACGATGCCGCCGCTCATCACATCCACCTTCAGCACCTTCTTTACCGCAAAGTGCAAGGTTCCCCAGTGAATCAGGAGTATGGAATAACTGTACTTTGAAAGCAGCCGCACCGGAAACCGCGCGCTTCTCTTTCCTTCATTCATCCGTCTTACCGTCAGAAAAACGGCTGCGGAAAACAACATCACCGCCGGCGCATTCTGATTGAACAGAATCCGATAGGTATCCGTATATAAAATCCGGAAAACAGACAACGCATATGAGACAACGCCGCCGCTTATCAAAAAACGCTCCAGCCGCTTATCACATTTTTCCGACAGAACATATCCCAGTATAAAAACCCCCGCAGAAGTGTCGACAATCCTGGAAAGAAAAGAACTCCTTCCGTACAGGGGAAAATACAGGTCAAAAGCGTTTACGGCAAATATCACAGCTGTCACACCGACAGAAACAGAGTCGGGAATATGCTGTAAAATCCCCCGCAGAAACGGCGTCAGGACATACAATTCCAGAATCACGTACACCAGCCAGAAATGCGGCGCCTCATAGGGTTCGCCGGCTAAAATCCGCTGCAGCATGGGAAACCAGTTTACAGGATAAAGCCAGGACAGCCCCTCCTTCGCGCAGACATACAAAATATAATAGACAGCCAGCGGGATGGCGGCCTTTGTAAACCTTTTTGCGTAAAAGGCAACCGCACGTTCTCCGCTGACCGGAAGCAGAAGCGCTCCGCTGATCATCAGAAATAAAGGGTTGCACATCAGAAAAGTAAATGTGAGCGCATCCAGGATGCGAAACGGCATACATCCCGGCAGAAGCTGCGCGGCAGCCAGCGAAAACACATGCACACAGACGACAGATACTGTCGCCATCGCGCGAAGGACATCCAGCCAGGCCAGATGCCCCGTCCCCGTATTGCCTTTTTGCTCCTTCCGCCCTCTCTCCACGCCATTTGCTTCCAATTGTCCCCGCTTCTCCCCCAGTTCTATTTTTCCAAAACGTTCCCCGCGCCCGGCCTTTCTATCGCTTGGACAATTCCTCCGTAATCTCTTCCCAGGTCACGCCCTTCTCCGCCATCAGAACCATCATGTGATACAGGAAATCCGAGATCTCATACTTGATCTCCTCCGGATCCGGGTTCTTTGCGGCGATCACGATCTCCGTCGCCTCCTCGCCGATTTTTTTAAGGATCTTGTCAATCCCTTTCTCGAACAGATAATTTGTATAAGACCCTTCTTTCGGATTCATCTTCCGGTCGATGATAATACTGTAAACATCCTCCAGTACCTTGAGCGGATTTTTCTCGATATATTCCTTCTTTACGATCTCGTTAAAAAAACAGCTCTGACTCCCGGTATGGCAGGCCGGTCCCACCTGTGAAACCTTGGCCAGGATCGTGTCATAGTCACAGTCAGCCGTGAGCGACTTGACATACTGGATATGGCCGGAGGTAAGCCCCTTCGTCCACAGCTCCTTACGGCTCCTGCTGTAGTATGTCATCTTGCCGATATTGATCGTGGTCCGGAACGCCTCCTCATTCATATAGGCGAGCATCAGCACCTCGTCCGTGCGGTAATCCTGCACAATCACGGGAATCAGGCCGTCCGGATTTTCCTTTAAGTCCTTCCAGTGAAGCGCTGGTTCGAAATTATCCATCTTGATCCCGCTTTCCGAAAGCCCGGCCTTTAATTCCATAATATCCATCTCCGGGCGGTTGATGAAATCCCCGGCAATGCCGCGCACATTGCTCCGTTTCAGGACGCCGACGATCTTTTCAAAATCACAGGTGTCAAAATAAACCACATAGGGCACGTCCGTGATATTCTCAATGGCGTCCAACACCCTGGTATTTAATACAAGCAGCTCATGAAAGTGTTCGTTCATCTCTTTCTGATGCTTAAAGACAAAATCGACGTTCTCAACGGAGACTAAAATGCGGTCTTTTCCGAAACGTCTGCTCGCCTCTTCCGCCAGCTCCATGCTTCCCTGCTTCGCGCCGTTGACGATCACCTGAAGGCATCCCGCGTAGATAAACTTCTTAATGTCCTCAAGACGGTTAATATTTCCTCCCGCGCAGACTTTGATCTCGACATTGCGGTTGATATTTTTGATGGTATGGATATTTCTCTCATGTTCATCGTCGTCATCCGAGAGATCAAATACGATAATCTTGTCGATACCGCTGTCATTGTAAAGTTTGGCCAGGTGCAGCACATCGTCGAGCGGCTCAAAATCGTCGATGCCTTTTACCGCCTGACCATTTTTCAGATAAATGGTTGCTACGATATTCTTATGTTCCATACTGCCTCAAACCTTTCTTAAAACTATACCATGCCTGGCCTAAAGACTCCCTTTTGTGGACAGGACATCCTTTATCCGCGCATCCGTCGAAGTCGCATCGTCAAGCGCCCTGGCAAAAGCCTTGAACATCGCCTCGATCATATGATGGTTATTGCCGCCGGAGAGCACCTTAAGATGCAGATTCATGCCTGCCGTATACGATATGGCATAAAAAAACTCTTTTACCGTCTCCGTGTCCATATAGCCCACGCGCTCCATGGTAAATGTCCCGTCAAACGAAAGATAAGGCCGACCGGACAGATCCAGCGCACACAGCACCAGCGTCTCGTCCATCGGCAGAATGCAGCTCCCGAAACGGCGGATTCCCTTCTTGTCGCCCACCGCCTCCTTTATCGCGGTTCCCAGAACGATCCCGGTATCCTCGATGGTGTGGTGGCAGTCGACAGCCAGGTCTCCCTCCACGGCCACTGTCAGATCGAAAAAACCATGTTTTGCAAACCCCTCCAGCATATGGTCAAAAAAACCGATCCCGGTCTGGACGGCGCTCTCTCCCGTTCCGTCCAGATTAAGACCAAGTGAAATATTTGTCTCTTTCGTCCTGCGTTCAATATCCGCCGATCTGCTCATCCCTAAGCCCTTTCTCTTATTATACACTATTTCTCTCTATTCTTCAAACCTTATACGTATGGAATTTGCATGCGCCGTCAGCCCCTCGCATTCCGCAAATTGTACGATGTCCCGGTATACCGGCGCAAGCGCCTCCCGCGAATAGGAAATCACACTCGATTTTTTGACAAAATCGTCAACCCCGAGCGGAGAGAAAAACTTTGCCGTCCCGTTGGTCGGCAGCACATGGTTCGGCCCGGCAAAATAGTCGCCCAGCGGTTCGCTTGAATACTCCCCGACAAAAATCGCCCCGGCATTGCGTATCTTTGTCAGAACCTCAAACGGATTTTTTGTTACAATCTCAAGATGCTCGGAGGCAATGTCATTTGCCGCCGCGATGGCGTCCTCCAGCGTATCCGCCACGAGAATATAGCCATACTGATCCAGTGACCTGCGGATAATCCCGCCGCGCGAAAGCTCCGATGCAAAACGCTCCGCTTCCGCAGAAACCTTTCCGGCAAGCTCTTCGCTCGTTGTGATCAGAATCGCAGACGCCATCTCGTCATGCTCCGCCTGTGACAAAAGATCGGCCGCTACAAAACGCGGATTGGCCGTTTCGTCTGCAAGTACCAGAATCTCGCTCGGACCCGCGATCGAATCAATGCTCACATAGCCGAATACTGCCTTTTTTGCAAGCGCGACATAGATGTTGCCGGGACCGACGATCTTATCGACCTTGGGAATGCTCTCCGTGCCGAACGCGAAAGCCGCGATGGCCTGCGCTCCCCCGGCCTTGTATATTTTATCAACCCCCGCCTCCTTTGCCGCAACCAGCGTGGAAGCACAGATTTTCCCTTCTCTGTCCGGGGGCGTCGTCATAACAATAGTGTCGACTCCAGCCACCCTTGCAGGAACTACGTTCATCAGGACAGAGGAGGGATAGACTGCCTTCCCGCCGGGCACATAGACGCCGACCGTCTGAAGCGGCGTCACTTTCTGTCCCAGGATAATCCCGGTATCCTTCGTGTCAAACCAGGAATTGCGGCTCTGCTTCTGGTGATATTCCCGGATGTTCACAAGCGCCTTGCGGATGACGTCAGGAAGCTTCGGATCGACACGTTCGTATGCCTCTGCGATCTCCTCCTCTGTCACAAGGACATTTCCCGCATTGATATCCGCGCCGTCAAACTGCTTTGTATAGGAGAATACAGCGGCATCCCGCTTTTCCCTCACCGCAGCAATGATTTCATTCACACGCCCCTCATACTCCCCATACGAGTGCGGGCTTCGCTTCAACAGACTTTCCAGTAAATCCGACTGTGTCTCGTTCGTTAACCTTAAGATCCTCATGTATGCTCCCTTCCTGCGTCAGTCCGCCAGTACCGCTTTCAAATCGGCGATCAGCTTTGTGATCCGCTCATTTTCCATCTTCATACTCACCTGATTTACCACCATGCGCGCCGAGAGCCCGCACACTTCCTCAAGCACAGAAAGCCCGTTTTCCCGCAGCGTGGATCCCGTCTCCACAATATCGCAGATCACCTCGGACAGTCCCACGATAGGCGCAAGTTCAATCGACCCGTTCAGCCTGATAATCTCGACGGTCTGATGTTTCTTATTGTAAAAATAATCCTTGGCGATATGCGGATATTTCGTCGCCACACGGATCCGTTCGCGGTGGAGCAGAAGCTCTGCCGCCTCCTTTGGACCACAGATACACATTCTGCATTTTCCAAAACCAAGATCCAGCACTTCGTAAATATTTCTTCCCTCTTCCAGAATCGTGTCTTTTCCGACAATGCCGATATCCGCCGCCCCGTACTCTACATAGGTGGGCACGTCCGGCCCCTTTGCCAGGAAAAAACGGAGTTGCAATTCC
>CANDFU010000172.1 GCA_947384095.1 uncultured Roseburia sp.
CAGCGCTTCTGTCAGAGACACATAATTCTCCATCGGCTGGCAGATCACCTCTATTTTATCAAAACGGTAAGTCCCTTTTTCCGGAAACCGGACTGAAATGGAAGTCAGCGCCTTATCATGATACCCGAGATTCACTAGAAAATCCTTCTGCCCATTGGCATACTCATTGTATCGTGTGTTATAGCGCAGAAGATTCTCCGACGTATCCGACGAAAAAGTAAGCACAAACTCGTCATCATCTGGTTTTCCGGTTGTCATGTCCGCTCCCCGTATTACAAGATACGTCTCACTTTTTTCTCTGCCGGAAAAAGACAGCCTTATCCCGCTTCCTTTTTTCTGTACATGAAAACTGCCGTCCGCCCTCCTCTCTACCATTTTTTCACAGGAAATATCATACTCCACGGACTGTGACGTAAATACCGGATCCGCCTGTGGAAACGCCGCTTTTACGTCGTCCTCCTCTTCGAACACAATCCCCTGCATCAGGGCTTCCTGCCGCTGTACCGGCTGCATTTTCCGATAAGCTTCATAAGGAATATACGATTGATACGTATACCCGAGCGGGAGCGCATACTGATTTTCATACAATGTATATTCTTTGGCCACGGCGGATATCCTGTCCCTGCGCGCATAACCAAACGGAAGGAAATCGGAATCCCTCTGCACAAAATATTTTACGCCGGCCAGCGCGTCCGGAAACGTTCTGTGATCCAGATCCCTGTAATTGAATGTCCGGAAACGATTCATATCCATATCCATCAGATAATCCGGAATCACCCCGTTCTCCAGGCTCCAATAATACTGAATCCCATTCACTCCGGCCAGAGCCGACGAATTTACAACGGCAAAATCATCCATCTCATACCGGAAAAAGTCTTTCTCCTCCAGCCCTGCCAGGCGGACGGCAAAAGGAGCCGTATCCCTGACTTCATCGAGCGCTGTTCCGAAATCGACAAGTTTCGCAATCCTGTTTCCGCCGATAAAAAAGTCATGCCAGTTTATGCAGATATGAAGGAACAACACGGCGAAAACGACACACGAAGCACACTTTAAGCGCTTCTGCCTCTCTTTGCAAAACCGGGGCAGCAATCCTAAAAGCAAAAGCAGAAATGCGGACAAAAGCAGTGCTTTTTTACTGCCGGTTCCCGCCGCCATGGAAAGCACAAAATAGAGGGCGCCTCCTGCCGCCGCGAAAACTGCCGCGCTTCCCTCAAAAGAAATCAGGTCCTGCCACACCACAACCAGGATATAAGAAATCAGCGCAGCATAAATCCAGCACCACCGGTTGCTCACATAGGAAAAACCATTAAGCGCCTTCCCGGCATACGGCAGCATAAGCATCGCCGTCATGGTCAGAAACGACACTTTAAGCGCCCCGTTTTTCCCTTTTCTGCCGAACAGAACAAAAAGCGCAAGCAGCGCCGGCGCCATAAATCCAAGAATCGTCCAGTCCTGTATCCCTCTCGGAACCGGCGTCAGAAAACCAGTGATAAATGCCTTGTAATAATCGGAAGGATAGAGCGCCGCATGAAGCTGCTTTACATCCATCCGGTTTGTCCCGAAAAACTGACCGAGTACCGGAACCAGAATTACCGCCGACATGCTCACGCCGATACAGGAAAAAACAAAAAGCCTGCCCGCCACAGACGCCATTTCCTTTATCGGATTTTCATGCCTGGCTGCAAAAAAACGGACAGACACATAAAAACAGGCCGCAAATACAATCATGTAAAAACAGTAAAAATTGCTTACCGCGGACAAAAAAACCATAAAGATAAACAACGCGGGGCGCCCGCGGCGGAAAATCCGTTCCACGCCGGCCGCAAGCAGGGGAAAATAGATCATGGGGTTTAAGAAAAACGGATGACGCATGGCCGCATATATGGCGTAGCCGCAGAAAACATAGCTGAACGCGCCGGCCAGCGCGGCCTCCCCGCCCTTCTTCCTTTCAAAACAATAATAAAGGAATCCAAGCCCCGCCAGATACATCCGTATCACCACCAATGCCTGATACAGATACTCCGTACAGGCGGGCGTTACCAGGATACTAAGCAGGTTGAGCGGGTCGCCGATCGCATAATAGTGAAACGTCGTTATGATATCGGAACCATATCCGACGTGAAAATCCCACAGCGGAATCTGGAATGTATGCCGTACAAAAATATTATTCAGAATCTCACGCCCCCACTCCCCCAGATAAACCAGGGCGATATAGTGCTGGCGCAGCCCGTCGTCATTCCACAGCAGGCTTTTTCCATTTACAATAAGTGTGCCCAGTGCCCAGGCCATCAGCACTGAAAAAACCAGCGTGTAGATGCCGTAACAGGCCCTCCCGTCCTTTCGCGTTTGCTCCATATCTGTTCCCCCTCCGCCGCAGGTCAAACCTCGCATTCTCTGCCTGCTTTTCCATATCTCTCCCTGAACAATACATACAGGAAAAAGAGCAGGAACGCCCCCGCTGAAACACATAAACCGGCCTTCTGCAGCGGCGTATGATAAACCAGGGTTACGGAATGCGCTCCCGCTTCCAGCTCCAGGGCCATATACGCGACATTTGCCTGATAAAGCACCGCTTCCTTACCGTCAACATAAGCGCTCCACCCTTCCGAATATGGAATCGAAAGACAGAGCAGGCCGGGCTTTTCCAGGGAAACCTCTCCCGTGACCGTATCCGTTCCGATCTCAACATTCTCAAAAACATGTTCCCTGCGCGCAGCGATCTGTTCTCTATAATTTTCCATCGGCTGGCAGATCAAACGCATCGCGTCAAACGAATAGATCCCGGCCTGTTCAAACGTAATCGACACCTCGCTGACCGGCTCCTGTGAATAACCGAGATTGACTGCAAAATCATGCCGGTCATTATAGTGGTTGTGCGATTCCGTGTAATAGCGGAACCTCTTTCCATTGCCGGCCGAAGTCCTTATCCTCATAGCCGCTGCATCGGGCTCATTCCAGAATATTTTTTCCTTTTTCATGGCCTTCCTGTCGGAATAGGACAGCGCATCCCAGCCGGTCTTATTGTATAACCCAAGCGGGTCCACTCTCTCCTCCCCCAGATACAGATCATACGGCGGGACACTTTCATATGTCAGGCCCTCAAAGCAAAGATATGTCTCACTGTCGGAAATCCCGTCAAGCCTGAGCGTTACCGTGGAGTCATCCGCCGTCACGACAAAAGATCCTCCCTGTTCCGAGACCTCCCTGCTTTTACAGATGACCTCGTAATCCATTTCCTGTTCCGTCAGCCGGATATCCTTTTCCGGCACCGCTCCCCGGTATTGTTCCGTCACGACGCCCTGCAGCAGCGCCTCCTGCTTAGCAACAGGAGAAAGCCCGTCCCACGCTTCCCTGGAAATAAAACCATCGTATGTGTAACCCAGAGGAAGCGCATATTCGTTCCGCCAGACCGTATATTTTAACTGGTTCGCTTCTTTTACAACCTCTATCTGATCTTCTGTCAGCTCATCCAGGCAAAGCTCTTTTTTAAGGGCTGCAAGCATCTCTTTTGTATCGGCGTTCTTCACATCGATTCTATCCACATACGTAAATCCATAGGGCACGCAAGGGCTTTTCTCTGACGGCGCCACATAATATAACACGGATGACAGTGCCAGCAGGGCCGCCCTGTCGTCGTACCCTTCATATTTGTGAATGGCCGTTTCACGCAGTTCCAGCTCTTTTCGATATTCAGATATATGCGGATTCGATAACGTCCAGTAATACTGCGTCGAAGATAAGCCTGCAGGAAGATCCGCATTATACGTCAGGCTATTGCCCGAATATCGATAGAACGAATCCGTACCGTCTGCTGCCGCCACTTCTTTTACTGCAGCCGTTTCATTGACATTCAATCCCTGCGCCACTTCTTTTACCGTTTTACAGGTCGACGGATAATCATTGCCGACAGACGAATTTTTCCAGAAACTGACGTTAAACACACTGACAAAAACCAGCAGCAGCGCCGCCTGCTGTTTCCTTCCGGCCGGCAGGATGCCTCCGCCGTCCTTTACGGGTAGTATCACAATCAGGAAAAACAGCGCAATGCCGATGGCAGTCCACGCCCTCATCGTGCGCGAATATTCCGCCGCGAAACACAGGCATGCATAGACAGCCAGCCCGCTGAAAAGAAATCTCCCCTCCTTCGCGTTTACCCGCATCAGCTCCGGCCACATCACAGTCAGAATATAAGAGCAAAGCAGTGCGAATGCCCAGCACCAGCGATTGTTGATATAAGAAAACCCGTTGAAGGCTCTTCCCAGCACGGGAAAGATCATAATGACAATCCCCGTCAGAAACAGTCCCTTCAGCAGACCATTCTTTCTCCTCTTATAAAATAAAAGCAGCGCCGCCAGCAGAACCGGAGCGGCATACCCCATCACCAGCCAGTTTGAAATCCCCTCCGACAGAAACAGTCCGGGCAGCATGCTGTAATAGGAACGCGGATATAATAAACTGTCCGTATTTCCCACCGTCGCCCTTGGATCATTTAAAATAATGTAACATGCCGGAAGAAAAATGACAAAAGCCATCAGAAGCCCCACCACGGAAGCCACACCGATACGGCAGACTGCCGCAATTCCTTCCCCCATTTTTTTTCTGTAAGAGGCGATCATTCTCGCCGCCACATAAAGAACCGTGAGAAGAACCAGCATATAAAAAAAATACAGACTGCTGACCGCGGACAAAAAAACAGAAACCACAAACAGATAAGGTCTCTGCTTTTTCAAAATCTTCTCAACCCCCATCAGCAGCATGGGAAAATAGATCATCGGATTGAGAAAATACGGATGCCGGGCCGCGTTATAAATTCCCCAGAAACAAAAAACATAGGCCAACGCCCCCGCCAGAACCGCATACCGGTCTGTTTGTTTCGTCGAAAAACAGAGACAGGAAAAAGCGATTCCCGCCAGATAGAGCCTTAGCAGCGTCATGCACAGATGATAAACATACATAAAACGCGTCGGCACAAAAACCGACAGCAGATTAAACGGATCTCCGATTACATAATAATGCAGGGTTGTCAAAATATCCGAACCGTATCC
>CANDFU010000173.1 GCA_947384095.1 uncultured Roseburia sp.
CGCGATGACGAGAGGTGACTGGAGTTCAGACGTGTGCTCTTCCGATCTGTAAAACGAGAAGAGATATCTCCGTTTACACGACCGGTCAATCAGTTTCTGGATGTGATAAATGATCTGGCGCCCAACAGCCAGGGCAGGGGGGAATTTGAGAGGATCGTGGAATATCTGGAGAACGGTATGGCAGAGGGGAAGGTTGAGTTTAGTGGTCTGTCAGCCCGGGAAATTGCATATCTCCCGGCAGGGAGGGAAAAGGAGATTCCGCTTAGGGTTGTCTCGGCAGTCGTCACAGAAGTTTCTCCGCTGATTCTGATTTTAAAGCACATGCGGTCCTTTGACACGCTTTTTTATGAAGAGCCGGAGATGTGTCTGCATCCTCAATTGCAGCAGAAGATGGCGAGAGTCATCTGCCGTTTGGTGAATGCGCATCTGAATATGATTGTCACAACGCACAGTGATCTTATTTTACAACACATTAATAATATGATTTGTCTGCCGCAGCGGGAAGACGCGAAACAAATCTGTCAGCAATTTGATTATACTTCTGGGGATTTGCTACAGGCGAAGCAGGTCAGAGTATATCAACTTACATCAAAGGCAGGAGGCAAAACGGAAGTGGATGAGTTGATATGTGGAAAGTATGGTTTCGCTATCCCTACATTTAATAATGCGTTGGACAAAATTATGGATGAAGCATACGCAATTCAGGAGTAAAAGGGATGAAAGAATGCAAAAGAGAATACATTATCAATGACCTGTTTGTCAAAGACTTTATAACGGAAGAAAAACAGGAAATGCTTTTGGTGGAATCTGAGGAGACCGGAAAGAGCGAGCTGAATGTACGTCTCAAATCGACCGGGAACCTGTGTATTGCGAATGTAGATCAGAAAAAGACGGATTTTCTTTTTTTCAGAAATGGAAAGGAAATGTCTCTTTATAAGAGAGTCGATCACATGATTTTTGAATGTATGGAACAAAATCAATGGAAACTCTATCTGATTGAAATGAAAGGTAGTGTGGGAGAAAAAAAGTGGAATGTTGAGGCAGCTTTCGGAACGCGCACGACGGGCAGGGAGAAAATATTCCCTGCCCGATGCTGTCTATGTATATCAGCTGTTATTTTGAAGCCCTGCCGGAATCCGAACCGGTTTCCAGTATCCTTCCCAGCCGTGTAAACAGCATAAAGGCCGTCACGGACGCCGCGAGAATATCGCTGACCGGTTCTGCGAGAAATACGCCGGATACCTGGTCTGAGACGATATGAGGCAGGATGAAGATCAAGGGAATGAGAAGGACCAGTTTTCGCAGGCAGGCCATGAGCAGACTGATTTTTGCCTGGCCGAGCGCCATAAAGGTCTGCTGGCAGGAAATCTGAACGCCGGTGGCGAACATGCCTGCCATATAAATCCGCATCGTCCAGACCGTGTACTCTACCAGCGAGGCGTCACTGCTGAAGATGCCGGCAAAAACCTGGGGAATGACCAGAAACAGCACACACATCAGCGTGGAATAGCCCGTGCATGCCAGAAACTGACAGCCGAAGGTCTGCTTTACCCGTTCCTTTTTGCCCGCGCCGAAGTTATAGCTCATGATAGGCTGCCCGCCCTGGCAGATGCCCTGCAGCGGCAGCAGGACAAGCTGGCTGCAGGAAGAGATGATGGTCATGGCTCCCACTGCCATATCTCCGCCGTAACGGGAGAGGCTGCTGTTAAAACTGATATTTAAGATACTCTCCGTGCTCAGCATCACAAATGTGGAGATCCCGAGAGCCAGGCATGGGAGAATAACGCCTGGAACAAGCTTCATATCGGGAAGCGTCAGACGCAGTATGGTTTTAGAGCCCCGCAGAAAGAAAAGGACCCAGACGGCGCTGACGGCCTGGCTGATCACGGTGGCCACGGCGGCGCCCTGTACGCCCATCCCAAGGCCGAAGATAAGGATGGGATCTAAGATAATATTGCAGACAGCGCCAACGACTGTGGTGATCATGCTGAATTTTGCAAATCCCTGTGTTGTGATAAACGGGTTCATTCCCATGACGATCATCACAAATACGGTTCCAAGAATATAAATGCGCGCGTAGGAAAGAGCGTAAGGAAGCGTCACGTCGCTGGCGCCGAAAAGCCGCAGCATCTGCGGTGCAAAGAGATAGAACGTCACTGTGAGAACTGCCGCGAAAATCATAAGTACACAGAAACAGTTGCCCAGAATCTTCTGCGCGCCGTCCTGGTCTTTTTTGCCCATGGCGATGGCGGCCCTTGGGGCTCCGCCCGAGCCGGTCAGCATGGCAAAGGCGTTGATCATCATCAGAATGGGCAGAAACAATCCGACTCCCGTCAGGGCCGATGCGCCGGCGTCCGGGATATGTCCGATATAAATCCGGTCTACGATATTGTAGAGCATATTGATAAGCTGCGCCACGACGGCCGGAACCGCCAGGTTCAGCATGAGTTTTGGGATGCTGCCGCTCCCCATATCCTGTGTTGGTTTTTGTTGTGACATATTGTTTTCCTCCTCCTGTACTGCCGTTCGTATCTGTTTATTATAACATCTGCCATGCTGTTTTTCCAGTAAAAAGAGAAACGCCCGGCAATGGATGCCGGGTGTCTCTCTTTTTTGATTGGGATAAAATTTTAGGAAGGAATTTTGTTGCATTCCTCTATAAGTATTTCACAATTTCGGAAATTAATACATCGTATTCTTCTTTTGTTAAAAATTTTTCTCCCGGGTTCATGGCGAACACGCCGCCCCACTCGTATTCATCCGTATATTTTGGCACAAGGTGGAAGTGGAGATGGTGTCCGGTGTCGCCGTAAGCGCCATAGTTGACTTTCTGCGGATGGAAAGCCTTGTGCAGCGCCTCCGCGACATGGTTGACATCTTCAAAATAAGCGGCGCGCTCCGCCGGGGTCAGCTCCGTCATTTCGCTGACGTGCTTCTTGTGCGCCACGATGACGCGGCCCTTGTGGCTCTGCTCTTTAAAAAGATACACTTTGGATTCGGGAAGCTCACAGATTTTGATGCCGAATGCGTCAACCAGCCCGCCCTCCACGCAGTATGCGCAATTGTTATCAATCATTTTTCGAAAAACCTCCTTAGATGATCCGGATTTTATTTCTGGTTAAAATGAACGGCAAAACCGGCAATCTCGTCTTTCATGTAAGCGACGGTGAGTTCGCCCTTGTCGTTGTATTTAAAAGAGCTCTCGTCAAATACATAGCCGCGTTTTCCGAGATGATAGACGGCGCGGTCAAGATAGTTGGTCTGGAAGCAGATATGCCCGTGCGTTCCGCGGCCCGGCGTTTTCATCATCTCGATCATGGTGCCGACAAAAGCGGAGCTGTTGCCTTCTTTGACGGGCTGTGCGAGCAGATCTGCAAATTTTGCGGACTCGCTCATTGCTGCGCCGGCTTCTTCGTTATTGATACCGACATGCAGTAATTTGAAACCGAGCATTGTGGCAACCGCTTCTTTTGTGAGAGCCGTGATGCCGTCCCAGTCTTTTGCATTGATCATGTCCTTGTTGACCATCCAGGAGCCGCCGCATGCGATGATTTTTTTGAAATCAAGGTAGCTTGTCAGGTTTTTTGCGTTGATGCCGCCTGTCGGCATGAATTTCATCTTCGTGTAGGGAGCAGCCATGGATTTAATCATGTTTAATCCGCCAGCAGCCTCTGCCGGGAAGAATTTAACGACATCAAGTCCGAGTTCAATTGCGACTTCCACATCGCTGGGATTGGAGCATCCGGGCGTGATCGGGATATCTTTTTCCACACAGTATTTTACAACCTTGGGATTTAAGCCCGGGCTGACGATAAATTTTGCGCCGGCATTCACTGCGCGGTCGACCTGCTCTGTGGTGAGGACCGTACCTGCGCCCACAAGCATTTCGGGGAACTGCTCCGCCATGATACGGATGGATTCCTCGGCTGCAGCGGTGCGGAATGTCACCTCTGCGCAGGGGAGACCGCCGTCGATCAGTGCCTTTGCAAGAGGCGCTGCGTCCGCTGCGTCGTCGAGCGCGATGACAGGGATGATGCCGATTTTGGAAAACTCTTCTAATACTTTGTTCATGATTCCTTCTCCTTTTCTGGATATGATTTTATTGATACGGGGAGGGCGGAAACGCCGGCCGCCGTATGAATGCGTGGGTGTCCGCATCTGTGCCTGTATTTACAGGAATGAAACTGTGTTTCATATTGTGAAACCGTGTTTCGTAAAACGGTACAATTTAATTATATCACCTGAAAGGAGGATGTCAACCGATTCGGGCAAATTAGGTTTTCTTTTTCGCGCCGCGTATGTTAGAATGGTAATATTGAAAAAATAGGAAGGTAAGGAACGGAATGATTTTTCTGAAAAACAAAAGAGCGGTCTGCCTGTCTGCGTGTGTTGTTTTGTGTGCTGCCATTTTGTCCGGCTGCAGCGACGAGCGTATGGAAGATGAGCTTGCGTACCGCAAAATAGGGATTACCAGTATGGAAAACGGCGATTATGAGGGTGCGGCGGCCGCTTTTGACAGCGCGTTAAAGAAGCACGCCGGGAGGATTACCTCCACGGAGGTTGATATCTGTTATTATAAAGCGGCGGCGCTGTATGCAACAGGCGATGTGCAGGGGGCGCTGGAAGTCTGTGATGCGCTGACCGGCTATGACGGCAAAGACGCCGACGCTTATTTTCTGAAGGGCTGCCTGCTGCTGCAGACGGACGGAACGAAACAGGCGCAGGAAGCGTTTGACAATGCTGTGAAGTATCACAAAGATGATTTTGAGCTCTATATCCGTATTTATGAAAATCTTGCGGCCCATGGTCTGGCTGCGGAAGGGGAAGCGTATCTGGACAAGGCTTTTGAGATCAAGGGGGATTCCGCGGAAGTGCTGGCCATGAGAGGAAAAGTGTACTGTCTTCTCGGACAGTATGACAATGCGGTGACAGAGCTTACGGCCGCACTGGAAAAGGGAAGCGCGCAGGCGAATCTCTATCTGGCGCAGGCATATGAGGGTA
>CANDFU010000174.1 GCA_947384095.1 uncultured Roseburia sp.
GAACCGGGCGCGGGCAAGACGGAATGCGCAAAGTTTTTTATGCGGTTCATACCGGCGGAAGAGCGTGTGATTACAATTGAAGACTCGCTGGAGATCCACTACGGGGAGATAAATCCGGGTGCGGATACGGTGGAGCTGAGAGTCGGACCAGGGTTTGATTATACGGACGCGATCAAGGCGAGTCTGCGGCAGAATCCGAAATGGCTGATGCTTTCTGAGGCGCGATCGGTGGAAGTGACGTCTCTTCTGGAGCAGTGGAGCACAGGGGTAAACGGATTTACCACGATCCATTTAGACGACGTGAGGAAGCTTCCGGACCGGATTCAGAATATGATGAACAACGTCAACGATGCAGACCGGATGGAAAATCGGATTTACCGGTATGTGGATGTCGGGATTCTGATCCGACGCGTCCGTCAGCCAGACGGGAAAGTGAAGCGGTATATGGATCAGGTCTGTTTTTTCAGCCGGGAAGGGACGAAAAACAGAGTTTATATGCTTGTAAAGGACGGAGAAATGGTGTCGCGGGAACTGCCCGCTGAGATTGAGAAAAGATTCCGGCATGCGGGCATCAGTGAGCCGTTCTGCTGTAAAGACTGGCAGAAGTATTTAAGAGAGGGGATGTAATGCGCGGTAAGAAACGATTGTGGGAGAATCTGAAACTCCTGAATCCCAGAAATCTGGAAAAGGAGGTACATATTTATGGATATCATTTTTCCTGGAAATCACATATCCTGCTGATTTCGGGGACGTTGGCGGGTATCAGCGCGGTAGGATTTCTGTTTCGGTTAAAAACGATTTGTTTTTCGATTGTCGTCGCAGCTGTACTGATTGTGCTGCCGATTCTTGTCCTGGATATGTACCGGAAAATGTATGAGCAGAAACGGTTTGCGGACGCGGCATCGTATATGGAACAGATGCTGTATTCGTTTCAGAAGACAGGAAAAGTGATCAGTGCATTAAAGGAGAGCCGGGAGATTTTTGACGGGGGAGCGATGCGGCAGATCCTGGACGCGGCTGTTTTCCATCTGGAAGCGGGGAGTGCTGCAAACGAACGGGGAATCCTTGGTGAAAGTCTGCGCGTTATTGAAGAGGCGTACCATTGTACAAAGATTCATATGGTGCATGATCTTCTCGTCAATGCGGAAGAGTATGGCGGCGAGGTGAATGAATCGATTCTTTTTCTCCTGGAGGATGTGGAGCGCTGGAAGCAGAGAGGTTATCGTTTACAGGCGGAGAAAAAGAGGAGCCATACCGACAATATTATCTCTATTCTGGTTGCGACCATGTTATGCGCAGTCGCTCTCTACGTGCTGGACGCAATGAAACAGATGTTTTCAGTGCGAAGCCCGGTAGATGTATTTCAGATCCGGATTATCCAGATTTCATCTGTTTTGTTTATTCTGTTTCTCCTTTACGTTTTTGTGAAGAGCACAAAGAACCTGACAGATGACTGGCTGAAAGACACTGTTTTTCATGAAGCAGACTATATTGCAAAAAGTTATGATATGATCGCACAATATGACGAAAAAAGAGAGCGTCGGAAAAGTATTTTATTTGCCGTGCCGGCATTTCTCGTGACAATTATTCTGTTTGCTGCGGAGAAGCGCGCTATAGGCCTGGTAACCCTGTCTCTTTCCGCCTTTCTTTTGCTGCAGCACAAGACGGGGTATTATCTGGCAAAGAAGGATGTGACGGAAGAGATGTATCTGGCATTGCCGCAGTGGCTGACGGGAATGGCGCTGTTACTGCAGAATAATAATGTACAGGTCTCTCTTGTGCGTTCGATGGGAGAAGCAGCGCCGGTGCTCCAGAAGGAGTTAAGGCTCTTGACAGAGCGGCTCGGGGAGTCACCTGGAAAGCTGCAGGCATATACCGGTTTTTGTGCGGAATTTGATCTTCCCGAAGTGCAGAGCTGTATGAAAATGCTGCATGCGGTTGCAGAAAATGGCGCGGGGAATATCAGAATACAGATGGGACACCTTCTGGAACGTGTCGGGAAGATGCAGGGGATGGCGGATGAGCTTGAGAATGAAAAGACGGCATTTCGTATGAAGCTGCTTTTTTCTTATCCGGTGGTGGCTGCTACTGTAAAGCTTCTGACGGATCTCACAGTCGGGATGGTGCTGATGTTAAAATTGCTGGCAAATGCAGGAGGGATGTAAATGAAACATATTATAGGAGCGTTTTCGGCGCTTACGATACTGGTTTTAAATCTTTTTCTCTGCATTGCGGTTCTTACGGTAAGCGGAGATGTGGCCGCAGCAAGAGAATACAAGGCTGCTGTAGTCGCGGAGCTGGAGAACAGCAATTTTAATCCCAATGTTGTGGAAAGCTGCAGGCAGCAGGCGGCGGCGCATGGGTATTCCCTTGCCGTGACAAAGTGTGTATATGATGAAAACCGGGATATCTGTTCGGCAGAGGTGACGCTGACTTACACGTATCAGATTCCTCTGCTTGGGATTTCCCGTACAAGGGTTACAAGAGGGATTGCGCGCTAGAAAAGCGCAGGGGATGCAGGGTTTCTATGAGCTGAGGCGCCAGGGAAGGAGAAGAGAATGGGATTTGAAATTGTGACAGGGGAACTGGGGGAGACATTGCTGGGACTTCTGGCAGGCGGATCGATCGTCGGCCTGCTGATTGTTCTGCTGAATTATGTATCTCATATTTAGGGGGAGCGTATATGGAACATATTATGGAACACTATGGAACGGGATTGCTTCAGATTGTTTCGGGGGCGGCGCTGATTGCGCTGTACGTTTCTTTTCTGGAGCGCGGGGGCGTTTTGTGTGAGATGGTCGGTTGGTATATGAATGGCATTTGTGGATAGGAGCGCAGGGTGAAACAGGTTATTGAGTCATACGGAATGTTTCTGCTGGATGCAGTTTTGATCGGGCTGCTTTTTTTATTATTATCTGTCGGTATCAAAGATGACGAGGGGAACCGGGGTGTTTTTTCCGTGATCGGTGCAGGTCTGGAAGCAGCTGAAACAGAAAACAAGGTGTACAGAGAATTTGATGTGTTTCTGAACGAGGCGGGCAGGGAGGCGCCGACGATTATTTATCAGAATACCGGAATTGTGTACACCGGTGTATTTGTGGTTTCGGATCAGATCAAGGCAAGGGATGCAGACGGTGTAAAGCTTCCCGTGCGTCTGCTTGCAGTCAGTACACCGGGCACGGATGGGATGTTTTCCCCTGTTCCTTCAGAAACAGAAGAGGTGGAATTTATAAATCCCGGAATTTACCGGTTAAAAGTAACTGCGGTGGATGCCAGAAGAAAAAGAACCACGGTCATTATCCCGGTGCCGGTAAACGAAAGGAGAATCTAAAATGAAAAACATAGTTATAATATTTATCAGTGCAACGGCCGGAGTGCTGACGCTGGCTATTCTTATGACAGTGATGGGCAGGATGAACCGAAGAGTGGAACTTGAAAGCAGTTTATCGTCGGCGCTCGAAAAAACGCTTGAACGTATGATGACAGAAAATCATCTGTATCCCGATTCGCAGGAGGAAGCTGTGGCAGAGGGCATTGAGATGCTCGCAGCCGCGCTGGATACGGATTCAAAGGTGACGGTGCAGGTGATGAAGGCAGATATGGAGAAAGGAGCGCTGGCTGTCCGTGTGAAAGAAGAGTTTGCACAGCCGGATGGCAGCATCGGAGTGGAAGAGTGGGAGCGAATGGTGATCTGGGAACCATGTGAGGCAAAGGAGCCGGTATATTGCAGCGTGCGTTTTTACCGGTCAAAAGAAGCAATGCTTTCCGGAGCGGAATGTTATAAGACTTATTCCGTCATGGAAGGGGAAAGGGTTATCGCTCCGGCAGAACCGTTTAGGGAAAATGCGCGCTTTCTTGGGTGGAAGGACAGCAATGATTATATGGCGGATTTCTCCCTGCCGGTAGAACAGGAACGGGCATATTATGCCCAGTGGGGATAAGTCTGATACGATTTCCGCCTGCTTTGGGGCAGATAGTTTTTCTTTATCTACAGACGGTGACGTGTGCGGCTGGTGTTTTGCCCCGAGGACGACAGCCGCACCAGAAAAAGGGCGGAACGGCGAAAATGAGCGAAGAGTACCGAAAAGAAGGTATCAAGATCTGGAAAGAATAAGAATCTGAGAAAGGAGACTGATGAAAAAAGCAAGTTTACAAAGGAGTGTGGTGTGGGCAGCCGTATTTCTGCTGTTGTGCGGTCTTGCCGTATTTCTGCCGTGGCCGGGCGATGGCGGGCAATACGCCTATGGCAGAGATGTGGGAGAGGAGCCGGCGGCGGGGGAAAAATCAGAGCTGACAGTGAAAAAGGAGTACCCCGTACAGGATGAAGATATGGAGATTAAGAAGAAGACGGGCTACTTCACGCTGAAGGTCATCGGTGATAAAATGTCTTCCGTAAAGATCAAAGCAGAATATGAATCGACAGACGATACAAAGCCGCAGACGGTAAAACTGTCAATGGTGAAGGGAAGCACCGTAAATAATCACAATATAAAGATCCTGAAGGTACATAGGACAAAGCAGGGTTCTACCAGATACATTGAAAAAGCGTGGAGAGACGAAAACGGCAATTATGTGACTGGAACAGGCGAAGACGGAGAGACAATCTATAAGACAAATCAGTATATGGTTCTTGTGATTGAGTTTTCGTATGAGAGAGAGGCGTATACCTATCCGGCGCCGGAACATGAGGTCTGGGACGGTCTGACCAGATTCAATACGACGTTTTATGATGAGGAGGACGGCTGGAAAAACCAGGGAGAATCGTCGCTGTGCAGAGGAATTTATCATGCGCCGAGGACGGAGACGTTTACCATGCAGCTTAGTCTCGTGCAGACCGGGGTATATGGCAGCCAGGCAGTTGAAGGGGTTTATATCATTAACCTTCGTCATCCGCAGTTGGAAATTCATTATGACGGCAATGGGGCAACAGGCGGTAATATTACACGCAGCAGAAAAATC